>JAATGO010000148.1 GCA_015654605.1 Betaproteobacteria bacterium | reverse complement strand
GTGACAGTGCAGGAACTTAATCAAGCGTTAGCACAGTCTTTTGGGTTGGATAAATCGGAAGGTGCATTGGTGAGTTCTGTTGAAAAGGATAGTCCGGCTTCCAAAGCAGGTTTGCAAACAGGAGACGTGATTTTGAGCTTCAATGGCAAGCCGATCAGCCATTCGGTGGACTTACCTACACTGGTAGCGGATGTGATGCCAGGATCAGCAGCGAAAATAGAAGTTATGCGTGGTGGTAGTGTGAAGACGTTGAGCGTAACGGTGGGTGAAATGCCTAGTGGTAAGGCAAAAACTTCTGGTAGCAAGGAGGAACATAGTCGCCTTGGTTTGGTAGTGCGTCCATTACAGTCAAATGAGAAGCAGCAGCTTGGCGTATCAAATGGCCTGGTGGTGGTTGAGTCAAATGAACCTGCTGCACTTGCCGGTATTCAGAGTGGCGATGTGATTCTGTCCTTGAATGGCACGGCAGTTTCCAGCCCCGAGCAGTTGCGCAAGTTGGTAAGTAAGGCAGGAAAGAATGTGGCATTACTTGTTCAACGCGGTGACGAAAAAATCTTCGTCCCAGTTAATTTGGAATAAATGACAGTGTAAGTGAGCAGAGTATTTGTTACATTGAAAACGCACTTGTAGCTATCATATAGAGCTACAGGTGCGTTTTTACATGTATTCTCGTTTTCATTTCCAGGTTTACTTTGTGATATGTAATCAATTAATTATTGGAGGATGGCAAGCAAAGTGTCATGATAGCGCTGCCTTTTGCGTAAGTGGCATATCAATGATATATGCCGCAGCAATGGTAATGCCAAGTAGGGATCGTGACATCGACAAAAATGTCATAAGTTTCGGGATGTCTGTGTTTGAGATAGAAATAGGCACAGATGGCACCAAATACGCTTATACTTTAACTAACCTGTCGTCATTTCTGCTGTTTTCACCAAAAGATCAGCTTTATGCGAACCCATGCTACATTACCTGAGTGTATGGTCATGTGTAGGATCCATTAGCAGATGGGATGCCGGATACTCGGATTTTGTTTGTTATTGCTGAGGATACGGAGGACAGGTGCTCCTTTCTCTCTCGATTTGAATAAGGTTATGTTATCCATGTTTGTTTTCATTATCTGTGCTAGCCATGACTGATCAACTGGATTCAGAAACGAAGCAGCCTGCTAAAGCGACACAAGAGCAGACCAAAAGCGAGGCATTTGCGCCATGGGAACAAACGTGGCGTCTTCTGGTTGCTCGGTTTAGGGCTCTGTCGGACAAGGCTGGTAAACGGATTATGCAGCGCACGCTGAAGATTGGCATTTCTGCGCGTATTTTCCATCCAGAAGAAGGTGCAAAAGGATTACGGGGCAAGACGCTGCAGTATCTCGAAGAATCCATTGCCCAATGGGTGATGTCGCGTGACGTGCTGGTCTTCATGATTCCAACAGTCAATACAAATGGTCTGGTTCATCCTAGCAGTATTCGGTTGAGAGATTATGCCAAGCATCTTGATGGCTTGGTACTGCAAGGTGGAGCGGATGTATCACCACAAAGTTATGCCCAGGTGGCTACCAAGCCGGAGTGGAATGGTGATCGGGTGCGTGATATGTATGAGTTGGAACTGTTACACGAGTTCATCGAAGCAGGTAAGCCAGTATTGGGGATTTGCCGCGGCTGCCAGTTGATTAATGTTGCTTTTGGCGGAACTTTGTACCAGGATATTGCTTCTGACGTTCCTGCTGCAATTGCACATGTGACTGACATGTATGACAATAACCATCATGAATTGACATTTCCGGCGGGATCATCATTGGGAGCCTTGCTTAATGTGCAAACTGCTGTGGTTAATTCTATTCATCATCAGGCAGTAAAGGATGTGGGGCGTGATCTGGCAGTTGAAGCTGTGTCTGGCAGCGATAATATTGTCGAGGCGATTCGCTATCGTAAGGCTCCGTTTGTCATGGGCTTGCAATGGCATCCAGAGTTTCATCGTGCTGGCGGTGATGAATTGTTGGATTGTATGCCAATACTGGATAGCTTTTTGCGAGCAGCGAGAGAGACTCGGTTCTGACATTATTGTCTCTTTGTAGAGTGATATATATTATCGATTTGTAGCTATTTCCTTAATTTGACAGGAAATGATTTTTTAGTGAATAGTTTTATTAACCAGAGGTACCTTATGCCAACCAAATCAACCCTCAAAACTGTGAGAAATGATATGAAAACCCTAGTAAAAGATGCACAAGAATTATTTAAAGAAGCTGCTACCGCAACAGGAGATAAGGCTGAGGAGTTACGTAACAAGGGACTGACATTGTTGGAAACAGCAGTGGAGGCAGCGCAAGAAGCGCAGGCTGCTGCGATAGAAAAGGGCAAGATTGTTGCTGCACGTACAGACGATTATGTACATGAAAACCCATGGCGTGCAGTTGCTATTTCTGCCGGTGTCGGCTTATTGGTAGGTCTGGTTATTGGTCGTAGTAAATAAGCGCGGCGATGACCATGGAACCGAAGCAGCCTCAATTTCAGTCTGATAATCCCGGTATGCTTGCTGGTTTGCTAGGGATTGCCAGAAATTTGCTCGGTCTAGTGCTTAGTCGGATTGAACTAGCATCTCTCGAACTATCTGGAATTAGCGGTAATCTGATGCGTGTCTTGCTATTGTTTGCATTGGGCATCACGGCTTTGTGGTTTGCGGTTGCGTTTTGGTCTGTGTTACTTATATTTTTGGCCTGGGAGGCTTGGGGGTGGAAAATTCTACTGTTATTTGCAGTGTTATTTACCATTCTGACTGCAGGGCTAGGGTTGTATGTCAGGGCAATACTGCAGCGTGGTGTATTTTCGTTGCCCGCAACCATGGCTGAGTTACGCAAAGATCGTGATGCTTTACTGTGATAGGAAAATATATCAATGACTATGCCAGAGAATGATATTCCTCTGTCGCGGGAGGAGCGAAAACGCAAACTGCTTGCTGAAGGTGCTCTTTATCGCATTGGCATTATTGAGTCGCGGGCGATCGTGCATACCAACCTGACGCCGGGAAATTTGGCGAAGGGGGTGTTTGAGCGTGTTGTTGGCGGGGCTTATTCTACAGTCTCCAATTTGTTTTCCGGCAATCGTCGTTACAACTTGGAGTCATTGTCTCCGTTATTGATTGGTGCTTTTACGATATTGACTAAACGATATTTACGGAAGCCTCTACTTTATACGGGAGTAGTGAGTGGTGTGGTCGGGCTTGTCCTATATTTTTCAGATAACAAGAAGCGCCCAGTTGCTGAAAAAAAGCCTATTTTACTGGTATCGGATAAAGAATGAGTTTGGTTTTTGTGCAAAATAGTGGCAACAAATTCATGATGAATGTTGTCTGAGCTAGGTCAGCAAGGTTGATAAAAAATACTATAAGGCAATAATTTTCAACTCGCAAAATGGATATCTATATATGCGCAAATTAATAATAAGTGCGGTGGCATTGTCGTTAACCGCATGTGCCAATATGTCCCCGACGCAAAGTGGGACGGCTACTGGCGCTGGCATTGGTGCCGCGCTTGGTGGTATTTTAGGAGCAGCTACGGGCGGAGGCGGAGGCGGCCGTGCTGTTGGCGGTGCTGCTATAGGCGGTGCGTTAGGGGCCGTATTGGGTAATGTCTGGTCCACTAAAATGGAAAATCAACGGCGTGCCATGGAGCAAGCTACTGCAGGTACGGGAGTGGAAGTCAGCCAGACTGCAGATAATCAGCTCAAGCTAGGAATTCCTTCGGATATTTCATTCGATACCAATAAGGCGAATATCAAACCTGATTTCCGACCAATATTGGATAAATTCGCAGCGACTTTGCAAGAAAATCCAGCGACAGTGATTACTATCATAGGACACACTGACAACACTGGTAATGACGCAATCAACAATCCTTTGTCCTTGGAACGTGCTGATAGCGCTGCTAAATATCTTAGTGAGCGTGGTGTAAGTATGAGCCGGTTTCACACCGAAGGACGTGGATCACGTGAACCTTTGGTAGACAATACAACAGCAGCCAATCGAGCCAGAAACCGGCGGGTTGATATTTATGTGGCAGAACCGCAGCAGCCACAAGCGCAACAGCCATATCCACAGCAACAGCAGCCATACCCTCAGCAATATCCACAGCAACAGTACCGGTAAACGAGACGATGAAATAGTCGTTATGTATCTGGTGTTTAATCAAACACGCAAAAATGCCTCTAGAAAAAGTGAGGCATTTTTTACGTCTATATGGGATTTATCCACTTAAGGCGGAGTTGGTGTTGGATTACGGTGATGTTGATACAGGCTGCTCAGGAGGAGTGAATGTAGCACCTGCAGCATTCGCCATATAGGCAACAGCACGTGCAATTTCTTCATTGCTTAAATCAGCGCGACCTCCTTTTGCAGGCATGGCGTTGAACCCTTGAGTCGCATGTGTTACTAGTGTTTCGTAGCCTTGGCTGATACGAGTGGCCCAAGCAGAGGTATCTCCCAGTTTAGGAGCTCCCGCAATACCGCTGTCATGGCACGTAAAACAAGTGGCACTGTATATTGCTTTGCCGCTGAGTAATTGTTTTGGTGGGTTTGCATCATGAAATGTGTAGCCATTGTCAGCGACAGGACGTATGCGCTCTGCAATTGCGGCAGCACTTTGACTATCGGGCGCGGCATTATTTGAAGTACGGGTAACAAACACAAGTATCATCATGCCAATGATGGCAATCAGGATTCCTGCCAAGATGGCGATAATCAGTAGCGATGCTTTTTGGGGGGCGGGCTTATGTGAGGGAGATTGGTTTCCATTTTCTATGTTGCTCATGATGTCTTGGGTATTAAGAACGTTTTTTTGAGATGATATCGATTTTTCATCGTGCCCCTCAACTACATTGCAGTTAATGGTAGATGCGTGTTGACAAGGCAGATGACGGCATATTTGTGAGATTGTAACGTGTTCTCTTGAATTATCATGGGTTTATAGGGTTGGCGACGCTGCATTTGCACCTGAAATAGCCATCAGGCATGGACGGAATGCAAGAAAAACGGTATCCTTCATGCCTCTTTTGTATTCCCTCTCATGCGGCTGTAGCTCAGTGGATAGAGTATTGGCCTCCGAAGCCAAGGGTCGCTGGTTCGATTCCAGCCAGCCGCACCAAAATTCTTTTTGTATCCATCATCCTTCTTTGCGGATAACACACATATTAAAGGCTTGAGCTCGTTGAGCTCAGCTAGTCTTTCCACAGATAGGGCTAGCGCGTAGAAACGCTAAGCGATGTGAGAAGTCTCCCCTCCTTTTCCCTGTACTTCACCACGTTGCATCATTCACATTTTGAGAAATCAATGATCGCGGTGCTGAT
Organism: Betaproteobacteria bacterium; assembly: GCA_015654605.1. Next base: position 1,717 of record JAATGO010000148.1, on the reverse strand, counting down.
GCAATTCTGCGAGAAAAGGTATTTTTCCTTGCTGTTCTCATAAGTAGATCGATAAGTCGAATGATGCAGGTGCTTCTACCATAGTGCATCACAGGATATGTGGCGCACCACTGCAGAGCATTTCGCGTTGATTTGGTGAGGCAATCAGCAAAATATAGGAAAAATTCAGCTGTTTACACATGGTATGAACTTTGCTAATCTTCGATTATGGTTTTTATATGAACCATTGGTTTATATATGAAACAAATTAAGGTAATTGAGACGGCAGATTAGGTGTTTTTGATCGTAATCTGCGTCGGCAATTTCCGATGCAAAGATACCTATCTTAACTAGCTAGAGGCAGCATGATCGAAATTGAATTTCGCAAAGTCGGCAAGAGCTTTGTCGATCGCCAGACCGCACAAGCGCGTGCGGCCGTTACCAATGTCAACTTGTTTATACGCAGTGGTGAGGTGGTGTCGATCATTGGGCCATCCGGTTGCGGTAAAAGTACTTTGTTAAACATGGGGGCGGGGCTCTATTTACCGACGGATGGTGAAGTATTCGTCGGTGGCGAAAAAGTGACCAAGCCCGTGCGTAAAGTCGCTTTCATGTTACAAAAAGATCTCCTGATGCCGTGGCGCAATATTCGCGAAAACGTCACATTGGGTTTGGAGATCGATAAAGTTGGTGCCGTAGAACGTAAGCGGGTCGCCAATGAACTATTGGCGAAGTGCCATCTCAAGGGATATGAAGAGCATTATCCATACCAACTTTCGGGCGGCATGCGTCAGCGTGCTGCGCTTGCTCGTACGCTAGCGGTTGATCCACAGGTGCTACTGCTGGATGAGCCATTCTCAGCGCTGGATGCGCAGACCAAGATGGTTCTGCAGCAAGATTTGGCGAAGATGCTGTACGAAAAAAAGAAAACAGCATTATTCATTACTCATGATCTTGTTGAGGCAATTGCATTGTCGGATCGCCTGCTGGTGATGAGTGAACGTCCGGGGACTATTGTCGAAGAAATTGAAGTCAATTTGCCCTATCGGGATAACCCGCTGGAGCGCCGCAAATTGCCGGAAATTGGTCCTTTGCAAGGACGGTTGATGGAATTACTGAAGGTTGGTAAGGAAACTGCTGAGTTGCACTAAGCGGCGGCAATTCAGAGTTTAAGTATTCACGCACTACCCACGCAAACGACTGTAACCGAAGGGAGAGAAGCAAGCATGAAGAAATTTTTCACATCCATTTGTAGCATGCTGATGTTGTGCGCTGCAATCGTACCTGCTGCCGCAAACGCTGCGCCGGAAGAAGTGACTTACCTGTTACCCGCGCCACCAAATTCCCCGGCGTTCGCCCCATGGGTGTTGGCGCAACACAAAGGGTATTACGCTGATGAAAACTTGAAGGTGAATTTTATTGTTGCCAAGGGTGGCGTAGATGTAGCCAAGCAAATCGGTGCAGGCAACGCAGTGATTGGTGGTGCTATCGGTGATACGCCGATTATTGTACGGGCGAACGGGATTCCGGTGAAGGCAATCGCAGTACTGGGCGCTGGTTCGGTGACGATGGTTGCAGCCAACCCGAATGACGGTATTAAGTCCTTAAAGGATTTGAAGGGTAAGACTGTGACAGTGATGTCTTACACCGATACGACTTACTACGCTTTCCTTGGCAGCTTGAAAACTGCGGGACTATCAAAAACGGATGTGCAGATTCAAGCTGCAGGCCCTGCTGG
>JAATGO010000059.1 GCA_015654605.1 Betaproteobacteria bacterium | reverse complement strand
TCGAATTGAACTTTTTGACCTTCTTTGAGAGTCTTGAATCCATTCATTTGAATTGCTGAGAAGTGCGCGAATAAATCTTCACCCCCATCATCCGGTGTAATAAAGCCAAAACCTTTGGAATCGTTAAACCATTTGACTGTGCCCGTTGCCATAAACCATCTTTCCGTTAAAAAATATTACATAAGTGGTGAAAGCAAGAACCCGCTCGCGCTAGCCCTCCTCAAACTCACCTCCTCCTTTATTAACAGTGTAAAACCTGTTAATAAAAGTCATTGTTCTTGTTAAATATAGAAAAGTCAAGATTTTTTCTGAAAAAACATGTTTTTGTTCTGTAAACATAAAATATGTACTCTTGATTTAATATGATTAAGCGTTATCTGCGTAATACACGAAAAACGCGTAATATCTAAGGTAAGACGGATGTAAATCTGGTTATCTATTTTTTATTGTTGTGCGTTGTACAGTCCCTGAAAGTCTTAGAATAGATGCATGGCAACCAAGCATGAGAATGATAGTGGTACAGTGTTGGAGCGGGTTGAGCAAAAGCTCAAACCACCTCCGCTGTATCAGGTATTTTTGTTGAATGACGACTTTACGCCGATGGAGTTTGTTGTTGCGGTGATTCAGGAGTTTTTTAACAAGGATCGAGAAACCGCGACGCAGATTATGCTCAAGGTTCATCGTGATGGGAAAGGTATGTGTGGTGTATATCCGAAGGATATTGCATCCACAAAAGTGGAACTCGTATTAACCCACGCTCAAAAAGCAGGGCATCCCCTGCAATGCGTGATGGAGGAAGCATGATTGCGCAGGAACTAGAAGTCAGTTTGCACATGGCATTTGTCGAGGCCCGGCAATCACGTCATGAATTTATCACGGTAGAGCATCTGTTATTGGCACTACTGGACAATCCTTCCGCGGCAGAGGTATTGCGTGCATGCACGGTCAATATTGATGACTTGCGCAAGACATTGACCAATTTTATTGCGGATAACACGCCGACGGTGCCTGGTACTACCGAGGTAGACACACAGCCTACCTTGGGATTTCAACGTGTCATTCAGCGCGCCATCATGCATGTACAGTCCGCCTCGAATGGCAAGAAAGAGGTCACTGGAGCCAATGTTTTGGTTGCTATCTTTGGTGAAAAAGATTCTCATGCGGTGTACTACTTGCATCAGCAAGGGGTGACACGACTGGATGTGGTCAATTTTATTTCTCATGGTGTGCGTAAAGATCAGCAGTCTGACGCACAAAAAGCACCTGAGGGCGCCGAAGATGTGCAGGCTGAAGGTTCTCAAAAAGAAAGTCCATTAGATCAATTTACCCAGAATCTGAACAAGGCAGCAGCAGAGGGTAAAATTGACCCTCTGATTGGTCGTGACGCAGAAGTGGAGCGTGTCATCCAGACGCTATGCCGTCGTCGGAAAAACAATCCGTTGTTAGTCGGAGAGGCCGGCGTTGGTAAAACGGCGATCGCAGAAGGCTTGGCATGGCGTATCGTACAGAACGATGTCCCAGAAATTTTGCGTAATGCTGTCGTCTACTCGCTGGATATGGGCGCCTTGTTGGCTGGCACCAAGTATCGTGGTGATTTCGAGCAGCGCCTGAAAGCGGTATTGAAACAGCTTAAGGACAGTGCACACGGCATTTTGTTCATCGATGAAATTCATACCATTATTGGTGCCGGATCGGCATCCGGTGGTACGCTGGATGCGTCGAATCTTCTCAAGCCTGCGCTGTCTAGCGGACAGTTGAAATGCATTGGTGCCACAACGTATACAGAATATCGTGGTGTCTTTGAAAAAGATCATGCACTGTCACGTCGTTTTCAAAAAATTGATGTCAATGAACCGACAGTGGAGCAGACGGTACAGATTTTGCGAGGGCTCAAATCGAAGTTCGAGGAGCATCACGGCGTTAAATATTCCGCTTCTGCACTGACTTCTGCTGCGGAACTGGCTGCGCGTTTTATTAATGACCGTCATTTGCCAGATAAGGCAATCGATGTCATCGATGAGGCTGGCGCTGCACAAAGAATATTGCCGAAGTCCCGTCAGAAAAAGACGATTGGCAAGTCCGAGATTGAAGATATTATCGCCAAGATTGCACGGATTCCAACACAGTCCGTCAATCAGGACGATCGCTCTAAGCTACAGACCATTGAGCGTGATCTGAAGAATGTCGTATTCGGACAGGATCCTGCTATTGAAGCTCTGGCATCTGCCATTAAAATGGCGCGTGCAGGTCTTGGCAAGACGGACAAGCCGATTGGGTCGTTCCTATTTTCTGGCCCTACTGGGGTTGGTAAAACGGAAGTCGCCAAGCAGTTGGCCTTCATCATGGGGATTGAGCTGATTCGCTTTGATATGTCTGAGTATATGGAACGGCATGCTGTCAGTCGCTTGATTGGTGCGCCTCCTGGTTATGTTGGGTTTGACCAGGGTGGTCTGCTGACGGAAGCAATTACGAAAAAGCCGCATTCGGTATTGCTTCTGGATGAAATTGAAAAAGCACATCCTGATATTTTCAATATCTTGTTGCAGGTGATGGATCACGGTACGCTGACAGACAACAATGGACGCAAGACGGATTTCCGTAATGTCATCATCATCATGACGACTAATGCTGGTGCGGAAAGTCTCCAGAAACGTTCTATCGGCTTTACTGACAAGAAAGAGGCTGGCGATGAGATGGCTGATATCAAGCGTATGTTTACGCCTGAGTTCCGCAATCGTCTGGATGCCATTATCAGCTTTGGTGCCTTGAATGAGGAAATCATTCTACGCGTGGTAGATAAGTT
>JAATGO010000264.1 GCA_015654605.1 Betaproteobacteria bacterium | reverse complement strand
ATCGCGGTGTTCCCTTGAGCATGGGTTCTCATGATGGAAAAGGAGTGGTGTGCCCCTATCACGGCCTACGTTTTGGCGAACAAGGACGTTGTAACAGAATTCCTGCGAGCCCAGACATCCGTATTCCAGAGCGTTTGCATCTAAAAACGTATCCCTCTGTCGAAAAGTACGGCTTAATCTGGACCTGCCTACAACCTACAGCGCAAGGGGATCATGCGCCAATGATTCCCAATATGCCATTCTGGGAAGATCCTTCATTTCAGCAAATTGTCTGCCCTAGTGTTGACATCGGTGGTTTCGCAGGACGCCAACTAGAAGGCTTCCTTGATGTTGCCCATTTTGGTTGGGTGCATACAGAGACCTTCGGAGATCCCGATAATACGGAAGTTCCCCCTTATACGCCAATTGAAACCAAGTATGGGTTCATGGCAGACTATCGCAGTTTCATTGGCAATTACCCCATTGGGTCTGACAAATGGGGACAGGCAGGATTCGAATGGCTCAGGCATTTCGAAGTCCATTTCCCGTTTACTGCAACGCTTACCATCCATTTCCCGAACGAAGGACGGCTGGTCATCATGAATGCAGCATCCCCGATGTCGGCACGAAAAACGCGTTTATTTGCACCTATCGCCAGGAATTTTGACAAAGAACTTCCCATTGAAAAAGTCCACGAATTCAATCTCAAGGTCTTCGAGGAAGATCGTCTGATAGTCGAATCTCAAAAGCCGGAATGCCTTCCTCTGGATCCTTCTCTGGAAGCACATATCCCTGCTGACCGTAGCTCTATTGCCTATCGCAAAGGTTTACGTGCCATGGGATTGAGCACCTTCTTCTCCTCCTGATGAATGATCATGACAAACGCAAGCGAACCAACGAATATTCGTACACGCATAGCATCCATTGTGCAGGAAGGTTTCTCTCACAAAGCTTTTACATTGGTTGCCAATGGCAATGTTCCGCTCCCGGCTTTTGAAGCAGGAGCGCATGTTGATGTTCACATTACCAGTAATATTGTGCGTCAATATTCCTTGGCTTGTTCCTGGGCGCCAGATACCCCGTATCTTCTTTGCATAAAACGAGAAAATAACTCACGGGGAGGATCTGCATATCTTTATGATGAGGCCAAGGTGGGAGATGAACTCATTCTTTCTCCACCGCGCAATCTATTTCACCTGGAAGATGCCAATTACTATGTACTCGTCGCCGCTGGTATAGGTATCACGCCTATTCTTAGCATGGCACAGACACTTGAAAAACAACATAAAAATTTTGTATTGCACTACTATACTCGCAGCAAAGCTGATACCGCCTTCCTTGCCAGTCTGGAAAAAGGCTTTTCCTCCGGCATCGTTATATTTCATTATAGTGAAGCTGGAGATAGCTTGAGGACGAATGTTCCCAAAGATATCTTGACGTTATCTCACGCTGCACGCATCTGTGTTTGCGGACCACAAGGATTTATTGATCACCTTCATTCACACATAACCATGAGTGGATTCCCTGAGGAGCGATTTCATTATGAATATTTTTCTCCCATCGCCACCCAGAATTCGATGGAAGATTGCTCGTTCGACGTAGAAATCAACTCGAGCAAACAAACCCTGCATGTCCCTGCTGGTCTTAGCATTGCACAGGTGTTACACGATGCGGGCATTCCCATCACACTATCCTGTGAACAAGGAATGTGTGGCGCTTGTTTAACACCAGTTCTGGAAGGCATACCAGATCATAGGGATAGCGTACAATCGCAAAAAGAACAGTCTCAGAATAACTTTATCGCCATTTGCTGTTCACGCAGCAAATCTGGAAAATTAACATTAGGTTTATGAAAATTAACTTCTCACAAAGCTACTCTTGCGTAAACAGCAGTACTGAGAAATGAAGTGATGTATCGTCTTTCACTACGACAAAAATCAATAGCTTTCTACAATCGTCAACAAAAACAATAAAAATACCTCTCTCATAGTAAAAAATTTCCACGATTACAATTTATCTCATGCAGAGAAGGCGCTACGTGTAGAATTACACCTTTTGCCTCAGACATTATGTGGTTTAAGAACCTTCAAATTTACCGTATCCCCGCTCCTTGGGTCATGACAGCCGACCAGCTCGAAACCCATCTGACATCACAGACGTTTACACCCTGCACTAGCCTCGATATGCAAACCCAGGGTTGGGTAGCAACTCGTAGCAATGATCGGTTGGTGCATGTTGTCAACCGCCAGTTCATCATGCAACTCGGCACAGAGAAGAAATTGTTGCCAGCCACTGTCATTAATCAAATTACCAAAGCTCGCGCCGTAGAGCTGGAAGAACAGCAAGGATTCCCTCCCGGACGCAAGCAAACCAAAGAGTTGAAAGAGCAAGTCACCGATGAGTTGTTGCCTCGTGCATTTAGCATTTTACGTAACACCTGGGTCTGGATTGACCCGGTGAATGGCTGGCTGGTCGTGGATGCAGGCTCACCAGCAAAAGCAGAAGAAGTCTTGAAATTATTATTTAAGGCGATCCCCAAATTTCCGCTTGAAACATTGCGTACCGTGCACTCGCCACTCGCTTCCATGGCAAGTTGGCTTGCTGCAGATGAAGCACCTGCAGGTTTTACCATCGATCAGGATACGGAATTACGTGCCTCCAGCGAAAACAAAGCCACCATACGTTATGTACGCCACACGCTGGAAGTAGAAGATGTGCGCCGCCATATCGAATCAGGGAAACAATGTACACGTCTGGCGATGACATGGCATGACAAAATATCCTTTGTCTTGACAGAAAATATGACCCTCAAACGTATCGCACCGCTAGATGTGCTAAAGGAAGATACCGACAACACGAGCAAAAATGATGACGAGCGCTTTGATAGTGACTTTCTGCTCATGGCAGGAGAAATCAGCCAACTTCTCCAGGATCTTGTTACTGCCTTGGGAGGGGAATTGAAAGAAAATCAGGAAATTGCCGCGTAAAGTCTATTTCAACTATTCTCTGTATCAGGCTGCAGTTTCGCTGATAAAGCGAACAAACGATCACATCAGTCAGCATTATCAGAATAATGGCACTACTTTATCCTGTTATTAGGCTTTTTTTTATTAACCTGCCGACTAGGTACCAATGCCATCTCCAACGCATACATGGCATGTGAGATGGTATTATATAAACGCTCGCTTGAAACACCATCGCGTGCACTCAACGATAAACCATGTAATACGCAAGTATAAAAATCACTTAGCTCATCAATGTCAATATCACTGCGCAACTCGTTCTGTGCTTGTGCCTGTATCAACCGCCGTACCAACTGATTCTGTTGTCTCCTGCGACGATTCAATAACTCCTTGGTATGCACCACGTTCTCTGGCGTGCAATTAATCGCGGCCGTCACTACCATACATCCCTTGCCATTAGACGGTTCAGCAAACATGGCGACACTCGCATGCAACATACTCTCAACATCGGCGCGGATGCCCTTTCCCTGAAACAGCGCATTTAACGGCGCCGCCCCTGTCGTACGAGAATAAAAATCCACAGCCTCTCGAAATAAAGCATTTTTATCACCAAATGCAGCATACAAACTCGGCGCCTTCACGCCAATTGCAGCCGTCAGGTGTGCCATGGTGGTGCCTTCGTACCCCTTACTCCAAAACACCTGCATCGCTACCTGCAAAGCCTCATCCCGATCAAAGCTACGCGGTCGTCCTCTAATTTGCATCGACAATACCCTTTACTCTGACTAAATATCCTTTTCTTCGTCAGTGTAGTGTAATTTAAGTTGAATGACAAAATTCTTATTGAACGCCCCGATTACGCATCTACTACAGTCGAAAGATGTAGAACTATGGTCGTCACAACATTATGTAACAACTATGTCTCCGATCCTTTCTTTTTCTAGCACGTCAAAGCTGGGGATGTCTTGGTAACCGAATTGTTACACAATGGCTAAGAACGTTGACATGAATAAAACTCCATCAACATCATGATCGAAATATGAATGTTGCATCCAAAATTACAGCTTACACTCCCTCTCAACAGAATCCGTATTCTGCCCATAAAGAACGCTAAAAGTACAACACCAATACGGTAAGTTTATTGGTGACATAAGGAAACTTACTATGTCAAAGATGATATATGCAACACAACGTTGTCCGACACAACCTCCACCTCGAGAAGGCCTTCTATTCAGCCCACATAGAAAGGAACCATTGGAGAATAGAGCAAAGAATTATTTCTCAAATATCTCTCTTCCCATAAAAAACTCACCAGAAAAATTCAAAAACATTATATCGAAAGCGGATCGATACATTCGCCCATATGACACGTTACCCACGATGGTAATGCGCAAAGAAAGCAGGAATGATCTATCTGAGAAATCAGTAAAGAAAATGATTTCCAGATGTAAAAACTTCCCTGCAGAATATCAACACGCCAAAAAAACTCTTGCACAACAAGAAAATCGGCCGGCAGCGAGAAAAATGGTAAACGCTCTGGATGTGCAATACAAACAACTCGCAGCCAGTACCAATCTCAAGTGGCAACTCAATAGCACGGATTCACAAGAGCAGCGTGCAAAAGCACTTTGCCTTATACACGCTTGGAATACTGCCAATGATCCGAAGAAGGAACTCAATTTAAGCGGGCTTGGTTTAAACAGCGTGCCACCTTACCTACCTCGCAACGTACAGATTCTTGATATCAGTCACAACAAGCTGACCGACCTGGTTGAAAATCTTCCCGACAAGGTGACACACCTGAATATGAGTCATAATCAGTTCAAGGAGCTACCACCCAATCTGCCTCAATCGATTACGTTTCTCAAAGCCAATAATAATCACTTAGAGAGGCTTCCTAAAAACATGCCCTCCCATCTTGAAACACTGATCGTTGCAAAAAATAATTTAAGGCAATTCCCCGACAATCTCCCTGACAACATCACTCATATTGATGCCAGCAATAATTTACTGCGAACGTGTCCAAAACAATTCCCGCCTAATCTGGCTTATCTAGATCTCAAACACAATCAACTAGCACAATTATCTAACAATCTGCCTTCTACGCTAAGCATATAGGACGTGGATCAAAACAAATTAGAACAACTGCCAGTATTATCCGAGGGACTTTTTTACCTTCTTGCTGGCAATAATGAGCTAACCAGTCTTCCCGAAATACCTAAAACACTCCAATCTCTTCGAGTTAACAACAATAAATTAACAAAACTACCAGAGAATGTTTCTGGCTACCTCCGTATTTATGCTGATAACAACCCTGTTACCACACCAGCATCACAACAGTTGGTCAAAGCGGCTCATAACAATGAACATAACCATCAAGGTACTCGGGGATTATTCTCGGAATTCTTCAAGCGTTTGCTTAATAATGTCTCATCGACATACGTTTCTAGTGTCTATGCATTAGACAATCTAAAAACCTCTATACGCAATGCATTCCGTTATTTCACTGGCCTCTAAGCGAAGATAAGCATCCATACAGTTCATTGCAAATGCCATACCATGGGCACATCTATGGTATGGCCCCCCTCTCCTCCTACCATCTCCCTCCCTTGTAATAGTTTTTCTGCATCCCTATATAGGCGTAGTATCAGTAGATATGCATTTCATCAATCAGCATGAGAGGTGTTCTACTATGTTTTATCTAATTGATGACAAAAATTGACTCCACATCAATTTTGCCGTTAAATGATTAACTTAAATTACATAATTGCTGTATATGCTGGATAATAGAGAATTGAAATAAAGAATTGATCGAGATAAAAAGGGAACAGTACCATGGCTCGCAAAACCAAAATTGAGCACTATCGCAACATTGGCATCAGCGCACATATCGATGCAGGGAAGACAACGACAACAGAACGTATCCTGTTCTATACCGGCGTCAACCATAAAATTGGGGAAGTGCATAATGGTGCGGCCACCATGGACTGGATGGAGCAAGAACAAGAGCGAGGCATCACCATCACCTCTGCTGCAACGACTGCATTCTGGAAAGGTATGGCAGGCAATTATCCAGAACATCGCATCAATATTATTGATACTCCAGGACACGTTGACTTTACAATTGAAGTTGAGCGTTCCATGCGCGTACTCGATGGTGCAGTCATGGTATATGACTCCGTCGGTGGAGTACAGCCACAATCTGAAACTGTCTGGCGGCAAGCCAATAAATACGGCGTACCACGTATTGCTTTCGTGAATAAAATGGATCGGACTGGAGCCGACTTTTTTCGTGTCCAAAAACAAATCGAGGAACGTCTGAAAGGTAATGCCGTACCGATACAAATTCCCGTCGGTAGTGAAGATAATTTTCAAGGCGTCATCGATCTCATCAAGATGAAAGCGATCATTTGGGATGAAGCAAGCCAGGGAGTTCTATTTGAATACCAGGATATTCCCTCTCCGCTCAAGGATCTCGCCAATGAGTGGCGTGAAAAAATGATTGAACAGGCAGTCGATGGCAGCGAAGAGCTATTGGATAAGTATCTCAACGGAACGCCATTGAGTGAAGCCGAAATCAAACACGGCCTGCGCCTGCGCACCATTAAAAATGAAATTATCCCTATGCTATGTGGTAGTGCATTCAAGAATAAAGGCGTGCAAGCCATGCTTGATGCGGTGATTGATTACCTGCCATCACCACTAGATGTCCCTGCTATCAAGGGGATGGATGAGCAAGAAAACGAAATTGAACGCCATCCTTCTGATGATGAGCCTTTTTCTGCCCTGGCCTTCAAAATCATGACGGATCCTTTTGTTGGACAACTGGTGTTTTTTCGCGTGTACTCCGGCGTAGTGAATTCTGGAGATACTATTTATAATCCGCTCAAAGAAAAAAAGGAGCGGCTTGGACGTATTCTGCAAATGCATGCTAATGAACGCCAGGAAATCAAGGCAGTCTATGCCGGAGATATCGCTGCAGCAGTCGGACTAAAAGATGTGACCACTGGCGACACGCTCAGCGACCCAGATCACGTCATTGTACTGGAGCGCATGATATTCCCAGAACCTGTGATTTCACAAGCAGTGGAACCCAAAACCAAGGCCGATCAAGAAAAAATGGGTATCGCCCTCAATCGTCTAGCACAAGAGGATCCTTCATTTCGAGTGCATACTGATGAAGAATCTGGTCAAACCATTATCTCAGGGATGGGAGAATTACATCTGGAAATTCTGGTGGATCGCATGAAGCGCGAATTTAATGTAGACGCTAACGTAGGCAAACCACAAGTTGCCTACCGCGAAGCTATACGCAACACCGTTGAAGATATAGAAGGAAAATTTGTGAAACAGTCTGGCGGACGCGGCCAATATGGCCACGTAGTCCTCAAATTAGAACCACAAGCACCAGGCAAGGGTTATGAGTTTGTGGACGCCATCAAAGGCGGTGTCATACCGCGCGAATTCATTCCTGCTGTAGATAAAGGTATACAGGAATCTCTCAAAAGCGGTGTTCTCGCTGGCTATCCAGTCGTTGATATCAAGGTAACGCTCACTTTTGGCTCTTACCATGATGTCGACTCGAATGAAAACGCTTTCCGTATGGCTGGATCCATCGCCTTTAAAGAGGGCATGCGTCGTGCGCATCCTATACTGCTGGAACCGATGATGCATGTCGAAGTCGAAACTCCAGAAGACTTCATGGGTAATGTCATGGGTGACCTGTCTTCACGTCGCGGAATGGTACAAGGCATGGAAGATATCACCAGCGGCGGCAAGCTAGTACGTGCAGAAGTGCCCTTGGCCGAAATGTTTGGTTACTCCACATCCTTGCGCTCACTGACTCAGGGACGCGCTACTTATACAATGGAGTTTAAACATTATGCCGAAGCTCCGCGGCAAATTATCGAACAATTGACCAGCATGCGTAAATGACATACCAGTAAACAACCAAGGAAACGAGCAAAGCTTGTCATCACTAGACACCGGCTCTTACACCACTGATCGCTTGCAAGCGAACCCCTTCGATCCCCGCCGAGAGCCGCACAAGCGGCTCTCTCCTCTCCATAAGAGGTATTGCTCGCACGCGAGCAATACACAGATTAACGCAGACGCAAAAACGCCTGCTTTCGCAGGCGTTTTTTCTTTCTGGCGGAGCGGACGGGGCTCGAACCCGCGACCCCCGGCGTGACAGGCCGGTATTCTAACCAACTGAACTACCACTCCTCATTCTGTACTTTACTACTGACACTTTCTATTCTGGTGCAATACCAGCACTGCACTTCAGGAAGCTCGCAATTGTATAGAATCTTCCTATGAAATTCCAGTACTTTCTCTTTAATATGGATTACCTGCGCGAAAACAGAAATTTCCCATTCACCTTATACAAAAGAGGGGGCGCATGCTTTCCGTATTTAGAAATAGAGGCCGCTAACAAAACAACACGAAAAAAATACGCCTCCAGTAAACAAACATCCCTCAAGTATAAAAAAACCCACGAACTTTACAGTTTGTGGGTTAAATCCAATTCTCAAGGGGAAGGGAATTGGAGGGAGGATCTTAAAGATATCTCTCCTTAATTGCTTTTTATATCACTTTTACAAGATGTAACATTGCTCACAATTTCGCTATCAATCACTATT
>JAATGO010000037.1 GCA_015654605.1 Betaproteobacteria bacterium | reverse complement strand
GGCGAAATTTATATGATTGGTGCATATATCGGTTTGGTGACGCTGACTGCCGTTGGTGTTCAAGCAGGTCATCCGTTGCTGCTCGTGCTTGGGTCTGCATTGCTTGTCTCTGTCATTGTCACTGGTATATATGGATGGGCAGTCGAGCGTGTCGCTTATCGTCCGTTACGTGGTGGACCGCGTTTGGTGCCATTGATTTCTGCGATCGGCATGTCCATTTTTTTGCAGAATTATGTGCAGATTGGTCAGGGGTCTCGTGACATGTCAGTCCCTGTACTGATTTCTGGATCCTTTGAGTTTCAGATGGGAAGTGCCTTTACTGTGACAATTCCCTATTCAAGGTTGGTCATTGTTGGGGTGACCTTGGTCTTGATGGTAGCCTTGGCATTATTCATCAAACATTCTCGTACAGGGCGTGCCTGCCGTGCTTGTGCTGAAGACATGGGGATGACGAATCTTCTTGGAATAGATACCAATAAAATTATTTCTTTTACATTCATATTAGGCGCTATGTTGGCAGCGGTTGGTGGTGTATTGATTGCGCTTACCATCGGGAAGCTTAATCCTTATATTGGCTTTGTCGCAGGAATCAAAGCCTTTACTGCGGCCGTGCTAGGAGGAATAGGTAGCATTCCTGGGGCGATGTTAGGAGGTCTTCTGCTGGGGCTGACAGAAACTTTCGCTGCCGGTTATTTACCCGCTGAATACAAGGATGTCGTGTCATTCCTACTGCTGGTATTGATACTTTTATTTCGTCCGACAGGCTTATTAGGCAAGCCTGATGTGGAGAAAGTGTGAGAGAGCATGATGTGTAACGCATGCAATGTGAGGAAAAGAAGGATGTGTGATGCCGATTGCTTTTAAGAATGCCGTGGTGGCGGCAATATTAACCGCCATTCTTACGACGCCATTATTAGGCCTGAAATTGCAGCTTCAAGGCTATCAATTGATATTGCAACCAGATTGGTATCCAGTTCTTTTATGCACCTTGGCAGTTTTTTTATTTCAATTATGTAAGCCGATGTGGATGCATTATATGCCCGTCTGGCGTGCACCTAATTTACCGCGGTTACGCCCAGCTCAGCAACGTTATGCCGTGTCACTATTATTGTTGGTAGCTGTGGTATGTCCTTTTATTGTATCTCGTGGCAATGTGGATATCGCGACGTTGGCGCTGATTTATGTGATATTGGGGTTAGGTCTCAATATCGTGGTTGGCTTTGCCGGTTTGTTGGATCTGGGCTATGTTGGTTTTTATGCAGTGGGAGGTTATACATATGCACTGCTAAATCAGTACTTCGGTTTGACGTTTTGGGAATGTCTCCCGCTAGCTGCAGCCATGTCTGCTTTATTTGGTTTTATTTTGGGTTTCCCAGTATTGCGTTTGCGAGGCGATTATTTGGCCATTGTTACCCTGGGCTTTGGAGAAATTATTCGCTTATTGCTCAATAATCTCAGCTCACTGACAGGTGGACCCGATGGTGTGTCAGGCATTCCCAAGCCGACTGTATTTGGCATAGAGATGGCACGTCATGCGAGCGTTAAAGGAGCCACCACTTTTCATGAAATGTTAGGGCTCACCTATCAAGGAGAGCATATGGTGATTTACCTTTATTTTATTGTGTTATTGCTAGCTTTTTTCACTTATTTTGTGACGAGTCGATTAGTTCGGATGCCGATGGGGCGAGCTTGGGAGGCTATGCGTGACGATGAGATTGCATGCCGTTCGTTGGGAATTAATCCTACCAGAATTAAGCTCTCGGCATTTACCCTTGGCGCCGCCTTTGCTGGGTTAGCAGGATGTTTTTTTGCAGCACGACAAGGGTTGGTGACACCAGAATCATTTACGTTTATTGAGTCGGCATTGATTCTTGCTATTGTGGTCCTGGGAGGAATGGGATCACAACTTGGGGTGATTTTAGCGGCTATCTTGTTGACCATCTTGCCGGAAGTGGCACGGAGTTTTGCAGAATACAGGATGCTCATTTTCGGTTTGGTCATGATCCTAATGATGATGTGGCGACCACAAGGATTATTACCGGCGGTACGTCCGCATGTGGAGTTGCCGTCATGAATACAGTTCATCAAGAGCGTCCTCCTTTATCCGAGCAACTTACTGCAGCACCATTGTTGGAGGTATCTAATGTCGCGATGCGCTTTGGCGGATTGTTGGCGGTTGATGATGTTTCTTTATCTGTGATGAAAAAAGAAGTATTTTCGATTATCGGCCCTAATGGTGCAGGAAAAACTACCTTGTTTAATTGTATTAGTGGTTTTTATCGTGCTACTGCAGGTGATATTTTCTTGCAGCAGGCATCAATTGCTCGCCAACCCAGTCATCTGGTTGCTCAAAAGGGATTGGTGCGTACATTTCAGAATATACGCTTATTCAAAAAACTGAGTGTTGTGGAAAATTTACTGGTCGCACAACATCATCAGTTGAACAATAATTTATTGTCCGGCTTATTCAAATTACCAGCATATCGACGCTCGGAAAAAGCGGCCTTGGAGCGCGCAGTATACTGGCTTGATCAGTTGGGTTTGATAGCATTGGCTAACCGCGAAGCAGGGACACTATCTTATGGCATGCAGCGACGTGTCGAGATAGCCCGTTGCATGATTACTCGTCCTCGTTTGCTGTTACTTGATGAGCCAGCGGCCGGGTTAAATCCCCATGAAAAACAGGAATTGCAAAAATTGATTGACTATCTACGGCATGAATATGATGTTGCCGTGCTGTTGATCGAACATGACATGAGCTTGGTGATGGGACTATCTGATCGTATTCTTGTTATGGATCATGGTAGATCCATCATGACAGGTACGACAGAGGAAGTCGCTAATGACGCACGTGTGATCAAGGCTTACCTGGGAGAAGAATAATGCTGCAACTTGAACAGGTATACGCCCATTATGGTGCGATTGAAGCGTTACATGGCGTATCGTTGCATGTACAGCCGGGGGAAATCGTCACTTTGATTGGCGCCAATGGCGCAGGAAAAACCACTTTGTTAATGGCGTTGTGTGGTAGCCCTCGTGCATCAGCAGGGCAGATTATTTTCGAGGGAAAAGATATTACACAATGTCCTACGCATGAAATTATGCGCATGGGACTGACCATTTCGCCAGAAGGACGGCGTGTATTTCCAGGATTGACGGTATTGGAAAACCTGAAGATGGGCGCTTTCTTTGCCAAGAGAGAGGACATTGAAGAGGGGATACATCATGTGTTTACATTGTTCCCGAAATTAAAAGAACGTATTGGACAACGCGCGGGCACCATGTCTGGCGGTGAACAGCAGATGTTGGCAATTGGGCGGGCACTCATGAATAAGCCTCGCCTGCTTTTACTGGATGAACCTACACTAGGGTTAGCGCCACGTATCATTGCACAAATTTTTGACATTATTCAGACTATTCGCGCTGAGGGAGTGACGGTATTTTTGGTAGAGCAAAATGCCAATAAGGCGTTGAACATTGCTGATCGTGGTTATGTATTGGAAAATGGGAACGTGGTGCTGACGGATACCGGCACGAATTTATTAGCGAATGATGCCGTCCGAAAAGCCTATCTTGGGCATGCATAGTGTCGCTTGATGTGAGATAGCACAGGCAATAAAAAACAACATAACAAGAAATAGCAACATAAAATAGTAGCCGCAGGAAAAAAGAGTGTCGTGTTCAGCGGCCATGTTTTGGCATTGAGCGTGGACTGTCTATCTTGCATGAGTTTTGTCTGCATGATGTCTGAAGAAATTTTGCAGCGAAGGATATCTCTCGATTTTTATGTCTGTGAAAGAGCAGAATTGTCGGGAATTTGCGACAAATGCAAGCCAAAAGACAAAATCTTTTATAAGGGCTAAAATCTTATTTTTCCCAACCTGGTTTTCGTTATCCTTCATGGTTATTCGGACGATAGGCAGTTTCTTTATTGTCGCCTGATCTCATTTAGAATGACATCGCTATTTATGATACGGGATTGCAGGTGTTGTACAAATGGGTATTGCCATGCGTGATGGTAGATACTGTGAAAATGAGACGAGCATGCCGAGGAATATGTATATAGAAAGTTTTGTACCGTATTTCTACAATATAAGATAATAAATATGACGAAATCGACGCTTATGACTGAGAGTAATACTGCCAACGTTCCCCATACCGTCCTTCCTCCATCTGCTGAAAAGACAGGTTTTGGTGTGTTGGGCGCGATCAGCTTTTCTCATTTCTTGAATGACATGATTCAGTCATTACTTCTGGCAATTTATCCTTTGCTAAAAGGAGAGTTCCATCTTAGTTTTGCCCAGATTGGACTGATTACGTTAACCTTTCAAGTGACAGCGTCACTGCTACAGCCGATTGTCGGGTTATACACAGATAAGCATCCGAAGCCTTATTCTTTAGCCATTGGCATGGGTTCAACATTGTGTGGGCTGCTGCTATTATCTATCGCGCCTAATTTTTTTGTATTGCTGGTTGCTGCCGCTTTGGTGGGTACAGGATCTTCCGTATTTCATCCAGAGGCTTCGCGAGTCGCACGTATGGCTTCGGGTGGTCGTCATGGCCTGGCACAATCTTTGTTTCAGGTTGGTGGTAACGCCGGTAGCGCCATGGGGCCATTACTGGCTGCGTGGATCATTATTCCCAATGGACAGAAGAGTGTTGCCTGGTTCGCAATTGCGGCCTTGGTCGCTATTTTGGTCTTACGGCAGATTGGTCATTGGTATCAGCAGCAGCAATTGCTGGGCAAGAGCAAAGCAAAGAAGAGTATGGTTGGTTATCAGGTTTTGCCACGTCGCAAGATCATTATGGCAGTGTGTATTTTGCTCGTACTGATTTTCTCAAAATATTTTTACATGGCAAGTTTGAGTAGTTATTTCACGTTTTATCTGATTAATAAATTCAACCTGTCGATCCAGGAAGCACAAGTACATTTATTTGTATTTTTGTTTGCTGTTGCAGTGGGTACGATATTGGGTGGGCCGATTGGTGATCGTGTCGGAAGGAAATTGGTGATTTGGGTGTCAATTTTAGGGGTGGCACCATTTACGTTGATGTTGCCTTATGCCAATCTTTTTTGGACTGGCATTCTGACCGTGATTATTGGCGTTATTTTAGCCTCGGCGTTTTCCGCTATTCTGGTATTTGCGCAAGAACTCATGCCAGGAAAAATAGGCACGGTCGCGGGTTTATTTTTTGGTTTTGCGTTTGGTATGGGCGGAATTGGTGCCGCAGTGCTTGGTAAGCTGGCTGATATGACGGACATCTTTTTTGTTTATCACGTATGCTCGTTTTTACCATTGATTGGTCTATTGGCCGCCTTTTTACCAAAGACCAAGAAAATATAACGTATAAACGAGATAAATAAGCCAGACAATTTATTGTCTGGCATTACGCAAGTTAGGGGGAAGCTGGCCGCTTGAGAAATTGCTGCGCCACGGATTGATATCGAGTCCTCCGCGTCGCGTATAGCGCGCATATACTGATAATTTGTCAGGGTGACATTGCTGCCAGAGATCAATAAAGATGCGTTCAACGCATTGCTCGTGAAATTCATTGTGTTTACGAAAACCAATCAGATAGCGTAGTAATGACTCTTGATCTATAGGCGACCCGACATAGTGAATTTGTACACTCCCCCAGTCAGGTTGTCCTGTTACAGGGCAATTGGATTTGAGTAAATGCGAAACCAGTGTTTCTTCGACAACACTTTCATTGACACGCGCTTTTAGCAGAGTCGGGTCAGGATGATAATCGTGTACTTCAATATCCAGTCGATCCAGCAACAATCCTTTGAGCTCGCCCATGTGTAGTGTAGAGAATTCAGCTGGTTCGGTGAGAATGACTTGAACATGTGTGCCAGCTGCAGCAGACAGATCTTGGTGCAACAGATCT
>JAATGO010000382.1 GCA_015654605.1 Betaproteobacteria bacterium | reverse complement strand
CATTAGCAACAACGCGCGAACGATATGCATCTGCCTCTTCCAACAAACGAGATGCTGCTCCGCTTGCTCTTGGTATAACGTCATTGGCGTAAGCTTGGCCTTCGTTTTTCAGACGCTCACGATCTTGCCCTGCTTTCACAGCATCATCAAATGCTGCTTGCACTTGCTCTGGCGGCTGCACACCTTGCATGGTGACATTCGTGATCTGCACACCAGACTGATAAATATCCAAAATCTTCTGCATGAGCTGCCCCACATCAAAGGCAACTTTTTCCCTGCCTTCATATAACACAAAATCCATTTTGCTATGACCAACAATTTCTCGGATGGCAGTTTCCGCTACCTGACGCACAGTATCATCTGGGTCTCGGTTGTTATATAACCACTCAGCCGCATTTTTAAGCTTGTATTGAACTGCAAATTGAATATCGATGATGTTTTCATCTTCGGTTAACATCAACGATTCTTTTAATTGTTTATTTCTGGCATTGCCACGATAACCAATTTCCGCTGTACGTACTTGCGACATATTAACGATTTCATGATTCTGTATAGGGTAAGGCCAGCACCAGTTGAATCCAGGCAATGTCGTCTTGCTATATTTACCAAACGTTGTCACGACAGCGGTCTGCCCTTCCTGGACAATAAAAAAACCACTTGCCAGCCAAAGAAAGAAAATAACAACGATCACCACGCCAATACCAACACTGGCTCCCTTCATGTCACGCTTGCGAAAACCACCATTCTCTGGATTATCGCCACCATTACCGCCCTTCTTGCCGCCAAGAAATTTACTGATGCGCCGATTGAAATCACGCCACAACTGATCTAGGTCAGGGGGCCCACCATTGGGTCGCTTACCGCCATTATTTTGATTAGGTTGCTTATCATCACCCTCTGAACCTCGTCCCCATTGCGGGTCGTTCAAAGAAAATTTCAAGCCATATTTTTTAAATAAGGAAAAAAGCATGCGTTTGCGATCCGGCTTAATTGTTTAGTAAATGAATCAAAAAAGGATAACACCGGCTAAATCTCATGCAGTCATGTTCTGAGAGTCCTCAACCCGCACGGCGCCATCCCTTTTAGCGTTTACAGCTAGCTTGAGCGAGTCTGCAATCGCCTCTCGCAACAAATCTAGGCCTGCGCCCGTTCTCGCACTAATGAATACCCTTTGAATTCTATCATATTCATCCAGCTCAATTGCGGGTTCTAGCTCCGCAGTGTCAATCTTGTTCCATACTAGAATCTGTGGGATATGATCAGCACCAATCTCCCGAAGCACTAGATTAACCTGCTCAATCTGCTCCATCCGAACCGGACTTGCTGCATCCACCACATGCAAGAGCAAATCCGCATGAATGGTTTCTTCCAATGTAGCGCGAAATGCCGCCACCAATTGATGTGGTAGCTCTCGAATAAACCCAACTGTATCGGAAATAACCGCATGACCAGCTTCACCTAAATAGACACGCCGTGATGTCGTATCCAATGTGGCAAATAGCTGATTAGCAGCATAAACACCTGCTTTGGCCAAGGCATTAAAGACAGTTGACTTCCCTGCATTCGTATAACCAACCAACGAAACAGAAAAAGTATCGTTACGCCCACGCGCACGCCGCTGCGTTGCTTGCTGACGACGAAGCTTCTCCTGGAGAGCTCGGAGTGCCTTTACCCTAACTCCAAGCAAACGACGATCCGTCTCCAGTTGCGTTTCACCAGGTCCACGTAAACCAATCCCCCCTTTTTGTCTCTCAAGGTGAGTCCAGCCACGGATCAGGCGTGTCGCCAAATGCTGTAACTGTGCAAGTTCTACCTGAACCTTACCTTCATGACTTTGTGCCCGTTGTGCAAAGATATCGAGTATCAGGCTCGTGCGGTCAAGCACCCTGACCTTCACACTCGCTCTAAATTACGCTGCTGAGCTGGTGATAAGGCATGATTGAAAATAACAATATCGAGCTGTAGATCTGCTACAGCATCTGCAATTTCTTGCGCCTTTCCAGACCCGACAAATAGAGCGGCATCCGGACTAGCACGTTTGCCCGTAATGGTTGTTACAGGATCTGCGCCAGCAGATTGGGATAATAAAAACAACTCATCCAGGCTTGCCGCAAAATCATTTTTGCCAAAATCCAGGCCAACTAACGCAGCACGCATATCAAACGATCCACGATAGATTGGCAATCAGATAATGCATTACTCCGCATCAACTGAATCGAGACTTAAATTGACTGCCCGTCCAGGCACAATCGTAGAAATGGCATGTTTGTAGACCATTTGAGTCACTGTGTTTTTCAACAGAACCACATACTGGTCGAAAGATTCGACATGACCTTGCAGTTTAATCCCATTAACCAAATAAATAGAAACGGGGACGTGTTCTTTTCTCAGGCAGTTAAGAAATGGGTCTTGTAACAATTGCCCTTTGTTGCTCATGGCAGCTCCACTATGTTGTTGTGATTCGGACTTGGAGGCACTTTTAAAAATTTCAAGTACCTTCCTGATTATGTATTATGAATGTAAACGATTTTGGCCGTTCTCGCCAAAATTCAATTTCAGATACTTTTTCTTACCAGCGATAGACTATTCACTACTTTCTGCATGCTTACTACATTCAACTGTGTCAACATGCGTCAACGGCTTTACCTTGATTATATCCCCGACAAGCCAACACTTCTTGCTCATCATCCAAGTAACTACAAAGCAAACAATCTTATGATTATTTATCTTGGCGAACAAATGGGTTTTTACTAGATCGAAACTCGATACGCAGTGGAGTGCCAACTAGAGAGAAAGTTTCACGAAAATGTTTTTCTAAGTAACGCTTATAACTATCATCTACTGCTTCCAACGCATTACCATGAATGACGACGATAGGAGGATTCTGCCCTCCTTGGTGAGCATAACGCAGTTTGGGGCGAATAGACCCCTTACGTCTCGGCTGCTGGTGCTCAACAGCCTCGATAAGCGCACGCGTCAATTTTGGCGT
>JAATGO010000258.1 GCA_015654605.1 Betaproteobacteria bacterium | reverse complement strand
GGAACGAATTATTTAAGTATGGTGCTTACCAAGTTTGAGGGTTCGCAGGTACTTGCCACCGCAGCATATAATGCGGGTCCGGGAAGGCTGCGCACCTGGTTATCCAACGTGAGAAATCCAGTAGAAGGCGCTATTTTTGCGGAATCTATTCCATTCGGTGAGACGCGTGGGTATGTCAAAAATGTCATGTCTAATGCCTGTTATTACGCGGCTTTGTTTGAGAATAAACCGCAATCCCTCAAACAGCGTTTGGGTGTGGTGGTACCTGCTACGATTGAGACAGAAGGTCTTCCTTGATTGTACAATGAGCACTCGGTTGTGCTGATTCGAGCTTCCAGGGTCGGCCTTCTACACTTATACTTTTTTTATACCTGTTTTCACCTGTAGAGTTGCTGGGAGCAGCGTGCCAGTGTGGACGATAAGCACTGAGGATATATTTGATGCAAAAAACGGAACTCGACTCAGTTGTGGCAGCGACCCTCGCGAAGGCGAAAGAAAACGCACTAACACTGGTCATTGCCAATAAAAACTATTCTTCATGGTCTATGCGCGCATGGCTTGTCTTGGTAGCTTTTGATATACCGTTTAAAGAAGTGCGTATATTACTGGATCAACCTGACACTGGTAGCCAGATTGCCAGTTTTTCTGCCGCAGGATGTGTGCCAGTATTATGCGATGGAGAGTTGAGAGTCTGGGACTCACTGGCTATTTGTGAATATATGGCAGAGCAATTCCCGCAACGTCAACTATGGCCACAATCAACAGTAGCACGCGCCATTGCGCGCAGCATTTGTGCAGAGATGCACTCTGGATTTATTGGCCTGCGGAGTGCCATGCCGATGAATATTCGGGAAAAGTTCTCGGGGCAAGGACATACGGCACAGGCGCAAGGAGATATTGGACGTATTTGTGAAATATGGGAAGATTGTTTGGCTCAATTTGGTCACCATGAATTCTTGTTTGGAGAATTTTCGATTGCTGATGCTTTTTTTGCACCTGTTGTAATGCGTTTTCGTACGTATCAAGTATCGTTAGCGCCAGCGCTACGTGCCTATGCTGACCGTGTCGCAGCACATCCTGCTGTCGCTCGTTGGATTGCAGAAGCCTTGCTTGAAACCGAAGTATTATCCAGACAGTGAGCTGACATGAAGATATACACCGTCGGCGGTGCAGTGCGTGATGAACTGCTTGGCTTGCCGGTGCATGATCATGATCATGTTGTTGTCGGCGCAACGCCTGAAGATATGGTGGCGCAAGGTTTTCGCCCGGTGGGTAAAGATTTCCCTGTTTTTTTGCATCCAGTTACACAAGAAGAATATGCGCTAGCAAGAACAGAGCGTAAAACATCTCCGGGATATCGGGGGTTCGTTTTTCATACCGATACATCGGTAACATTAGAGCACGATCTGGCTAGGCGGGACCTTACCATTAATGCGATTGCTCGTGCGGAGGATGGTCGCTTAATCGATCCCTTTGATGGTTGCAAGGATTTGAAGGCGAGAATATTCCGGCATGTTTCTTCTGCATTTGTCGAGGATCCAGTGCGGATTTTGCGTGTAGCGCGTTTTGCAGCACGTTTTGTGGACTTTTCAGTAGCACAGAAAACCATGCAGTTGATGCATGATATGGTGCGTCAGGGAGAAGTTGATGCATTAGTACCAGAGCGGATTTGGCAAGAAGCGGCGCGTGGCTTGATGGAGCAAAAACCATCCCGCATGTTTTCTGTATTACGAGATTGTGATGCATTATCGCGTCTTCTTCCTGAGCTGGATGCGTTGTGGAGTGTGCCGCCGCAAGAGGGGTGTCCTGTTGCCAGTTGCGGACTGCAGGCAATGCTGGCGGTCGACGAAGCAGCCCAACGAGGATATGCACTGACAGTGCGATTTGCTGTTTTATTGTGTGATGTTGAAAAAGGAATGTCCTTGCCAACGCAGCAAAGTGATGGGAATAGTGATAAAGGCGGAGCGGCTTTGGTAGCGACACTATGTTCTCGTTTGAAAGTGCCTACGGATTGTCGTGATATGGCACGCATCATTGTGCGTGAGCATGGCAGTATTGAGCATGCGTTAGAATTGTCTCCGGTTGATGTGGTTGATTTGTTGGTACGTTGCGATGCTTTTCGTAAACCAATGCGGTTTCTTGATATATTGTCGGCAGTGGAGTGTAGTCGTTGTTGTTTTATTCCTGCTGATACAGGGAGTTGCTTTCCACAAAGAGAGCGACTAGCAGGCGCTTTACACGCTGCACAGAGTGTGAATGCGGGAGCGATAGCTGTGGTATGGAAGGAGACACCTCAAAAGATTCCTTCTGCGATTTACCAGGCACGATCTGAAGCGGTAGCTGTCTATTTTTCTATAGCGAGCAAGTCATCGTGACACACCATTAGCAATTTTTTACGGAATTTACTGCGATGTGTTCTCGATTATTCTCCAAAGTGACCAGCAAAATAAAAATGTTATGGCATAGTAACGAAACTTCACATGAACATCATGATCATCCGCCAATTCTAGTGAAGGAGTTACCAGAACGGTCGCGCAAACATTTGCTCAGACATTTTCTTGCATTGGAAGATAAAGACCGTTTACTGCGTTTTGGTACGCATCTTTCGGATGAATTAATTACACGCTATGTTGAAGGGATAGATTTTTCTCGGGACACTATTTTTGGTGTCTATGATCGTAGATTAAAATTATTGGGCGTGGGGCATCTGGGATTTGCTCCGCGAGAAAAGTCTCGTATCAAAGATGCTACCGTGAAAGCGCGTGTTGCCGAATTTGGCGTGTCTGTCGATGCCTCGGCACGAGGTATGGGAGTGGGGACAAAATTATTTGAACGGGCAGCCATCCGTTGCCGTAATGCTGATGTTGATACGTTATACATGCATTGCCTGTCATCAAATAAAGTCATGATGCACATTGCCACTAAAGCAGGGATGGAGATTCATCGTGATTATGGTGAAGCAGATGCCTACCTCAAGTTACAGCCAGCGAATTCAGCAAGTGTTTTCCAGGAAGCAGTGGAAGAGCAGGCGGCAGTGCTTGATTACATCGTAAAAGCGAATATGCGTGCACTTATCAAATCAATTTCGAATTTATTTAGCAGATGGGGTAAATAAGGACATAAATACGTGGAGTGATCCGCGTGATTTGAGAGATGTATGTGACGGATGATGTATATGGAGTTTCCATCAAGCCTATTTATGAAATGAGTTCTCGATATTTATGAAGAAAGAAATTACCAGTACAGATGATTTTTTTGCGAGTATTGCAGAAAAATCGGATAGTGGTATTTTACGTGGCGATTATAGTCATGCTGATTCCCATTATATTGTCCCTCAAAATTGGACGACTTACACCGAGACACAGCACGCATTGTGGCGAAAATTATATGCGCGACAGGAAAAACTGATTCCAGGGCGTGCTTGCGATGCTTTTATTGAAGGTTTGCAGACACTAGGTGCATCACAAGGAATTCCCGAGTTCTCACGGACGAGTGAAGCCTTAATGAAAGCGACAGGCTGGCAATTGGTTGCCGTACCGGGATTGGTTCCTGACCCTGTTTTTTTTGAACATTTATCGCAACGTCGTTTCCCGGTCACCGTGTGGTTACGCGAGCCGCATGAATTTGACTATATTGTCGAGCCAGATATTTTTCATGATTTCTTTGGTCATGTTCCCATGCTATTTAATAAAGTATTTGCTGATCATTTGCAGGAATATGGCAAAGGGGGACTGAAAGCGCTGAAGTTGGATGGACTGGCATTTTTGGCGCGCCTATACTGGTATACCATGGAATTTGGCCTGGTAGAAAGCGCGCAAGGGATACGTATTTACGGTGCGGGTATTTTATCGTCAGGAGGGGAGATTGAGTACTGTTTGAGTCATTCTAAACCTAATCGGATTGCCTTCCGTTTAGAGCGGGTGATGCGGACTTTATACAAAATTGACTCCTATCAGGAAACCTATTTTATTATTCGTGATTTTCAGCAATTACTAGATGATACAGCACCAGATTTTACGGCACTGTATGCACAATTACATACTATCGAGTCATTACCCGCCAATACATTGCTGCCAGATGAGAAGAATATTTCACCATAAGGATAGAGCCGATAATCAGAAGCGATCCTTGCCTGTCATATGCTAATTCCCGTGTGTTCGATACATTCAAAAAGTAATGGCTGTTGATAATGTTCACAGCTTTTACGATCAAATAGCAAAACGGGGGAAATAAAAAAGCGAACCCTGTCGTATCGGCGGAGTTCGCAAACTAGTGATAGTTAATAACACTAGAGGGAGGAGTATACATCACACGTATCGCATGAGTATATGTAGAACGTGTCTTATTAGACGCTGTTTCATTTATGGAGGCAATTGCATTTACTGCTTGTTACATTGTGGAAGTATTTTCATAGAATAAGGGAGTATATCTATGCAAAATGCTGCATTAGGAAGAGGCTCATTCGCCCATTTCACTATTATTCGTCAATCATGCCTATGGCAATCAGGGTTAACGAAAGATAAAATGCCAACTACTCCCTTCCAAACCACTTTATTTCTTGCGCCTACACAAATTCATCATCAACGCATTGAGCAAGTTGAAAAAGATGACATGATTCATTAACCATTGCCAGTTGTGAATGATGAGGCTCCCCTGGAGCAAGATAAAGAGTTGGTTGGTGATCATGGGAAAACAGCTTCTGAAATCTCAGGAAAAGCGTTTGGTTTCCCATCAGGACGTTAGGAATAATACACTTTCTAGTGTTGCGAAAGTTTCTGAGTTACCTACTGAGGTATATCAGGATTTACCATTGTTTGGGGCTGTCACTACGACTTGGCACAACTGAGCGCCAGTTACGCGTTCTTGTCCTGCAAGATCATGCCAGTTTTGGATTTTAGTGAAATTTTTTGTTTGAAACATGGCGCGCACCGCTGCTGCTTGTGTATATCCATGCTCTAACAGTAGCCATCCACCATCACGTAAATGAAGATGGGCACTATCGATAATGGTGCGTAGTGCAGATAGGCCATCAGCATAATCAGTGAGTGCACTTAACGGTTCGAAGCGTAAATCTCCTTGTGACAGATGCATGTCGCCATTTTCTATGTAAGGAGGATTTGAGACGATG
>JAATGO010000304.1 GCA_015654605.1 Betaproteobacteria bacterium | reverse complement strand
GCAGACTATCTTTTCCTTGTAATGATTAACAGGTAAAATACTTTCCTATCTTGCAGCGCTACGTTGGGTGGCCACATTGTGTACCTTTGCTGACCTGAGAAGGCTACGATTTTGCAACAAGACGACAATAACGACGATATTTCTGCTGTTCAGGTAAAACACTTGTTACTTGAACTCACTGCTCTTGCAGGACAGGAAGGGTCAGAGAATCCTGTGCTTGAGTTGCAGATTGGAGAAATTATCACACGTGCTTCCGTCGAATACAGTGGAGCTGATCGTTATCTTTCCATTACAGGATTATTACCTAGTTGTGAACATCCACATTATCTACCGTTATTATTTTCTCCCAAAACAGAAATAGATGACAATATTTCTGATATTGAATTCTTTTGGCAGGCAGATGAAGGGCGCTACATTGTTGTTAAGAAAATCCCGATGACGGAGTTGAGCGATGAACGTAGTGTCATGGATGCCATCCTATCTACTGCTGATTTGGCGAGTCGTTACTTTGCAGTTATTCAGTCAGATAAAAAAGAAAATATGGCGCGCTAAAGCTAGTAACTTGCGCGCCATACTATCAATCTTCTCGATGTGAGGATCCGTATTCATTGCGAACTGCGGCTCTTACACGAGAAACACGTGAACGTACTGTTCCAATGGGAATATGAAGCTGTTCTGCCGCTTCTTCATAGGTTGCATCTCCATCAAGTACTGCCTCAAATGTTGAGCGGATTTTTGGTGGTAGTTCATTGAGTAATGCATCGACTTTCTGTGCGATCTGGCGTAATTCGAACAACATCGCCGGATCGGCGTGGGTATCGACAAGTTGTTCCATAAAATTCTCATCTACCATGTCGTAGCGGTTAGCTGTGTTACGGCGTACCTGATTACGAGCTAAATTCAATGCAATGCCAAATAACCATGTTGATGGTTTAGACAAGCCAGAGAAGCGATGTGCACATTTAACTGCCTCGATGAATGTGTTTTGCACGACGTCTTCCGCATCCTCATGATTTCCTACGTAACGTTGGACAAAACGTAAAATATGGCTACGATGTTCTGTATAAAGTGCAACGATATCAATTTGTGGTACGTCTCTGGTGGCTTCTTCAATTGTGTTGTCCTCGGTATCCAATTCCGATGGATGAAAATCAGATATATGATTACTAAACACTGGATGATCCATAGCGTTCTCCTTGAAACACTAAGCTGTTAGTGAAAATTGAGATGATGTAGGAAATTTTTACAATAGCATCTCAAAAAGTATGGATGGACGATAGCAGTGGTATTCAGATATCTCTTCGTTCTGTGAGTATTCGTGAGACATTGAAAAAATTTGAGGAATATTGGCATTAAATATCCATATAAATGGAACTCACCAGTGCCTGAATTTCAGTAAAAATAATGTAAGTCTCGACTTTGAATCGCTTTCAAATGTTTTACTCCTTGCAGATAAGGCTTCCAGTAGAAGATGGAACCTGGCAAGATAGCATCACCACATATCTCCATGAACATGCATATTAATCATTTCAATAGCAATATCTTGGAGAATTACGCGCCTAATCGTGCGCAACCCAAGCAATTAGCACGTCATGGCGTTGCGGTTAATGCGGATGCTCACGGCCCTATTGAGTTAGCATCACCAGATACCATCAATAGCCAGGCTGGGGTGAGAGAGGATGTGTCTTATAAAACACGTACTCTGATGCAACGCATGACAATGCCAGGTAACAAAAGAATCCAACTGAAGAAAAGGAGTCCATCCAAGAAATCTTCTGGTGCATCCAAGGCGTCATCATTTACAGATGAGGATGTGGAAGATATTGATGATGAAGATAAGTTTTTATCACTTGTATCTGATACGTTAGAGATGTTGAAAGAAAATAATGGGAGAGATGGACAAAAAGAAATAGAAGAAATGCTATCTAAAGAGTTCGATCCATTGCAACACTATCACGTATTGTATGAAGCCATAGAAAAATTAGAAAATGATGTCCATTTTAAGGGGCGGAAGATATCGTTAAAAAACTCACTCAATGCAATGATGAGCAATCTGATGGATAAATATCCACATGAATTACGTCGTGCTCTTCAGGAGACTGATGACCTGGTTGGATCTATTGAGGCGATGTCTGGAGATGAAAGTGGCGTGTCAATACGTAACCTGCGATTTTTAATTGGTGCAAAAAAGAAAGGAAATTTTGATTCCCCATTAACACCATTGATTATGTTGAAGGCATTAATAAAGAATTTTGGGAAGGATAAGTGTGTTCATGCCATGAATAGCTTGCGATCTAGAATGATGTCTGGACTATAGAAATATGAGGCGGAGTGTGTCTAGTGTTTTATCCATGTTGAATGGATAAGCAGGATAGATAGAATTTTCTGTGGAACGTAGATGATATCAGCTCATTAATGTAACTGATCGTGATGTGGAAAATTGATAGGGTGATTAGTCATGAAATCTGATTTAAGGAAAAACCCAGGAAGAAGTATGGGGCGTTATTGGCTAACCATAGCTGATGGTTCAACCTTTACATTAGTTCGTTCTAGCATTGAGATAGCAGAAAGCCTACGTCGAAATTTTTCTGAGAAGATACAGCGACTTCCTAAATTGAGTGCTGCTGAATTGGCTGTTCTATTACTGACGATAGCAGAGGCTGGCTGGGGGAAGGGTAAGGTCAGTCAAATGATATCGCAGATAGTTGATATAAAACATGTGGATTTTCAAAAGAAGGGACAGATGTATTTATTGATTCGGGATGCAGTGACTCAATTGCCACTTATTTTATGGACTCAAGATAAATTACCAGCTCGAAGAGAGTTTATTGAAGAGCTGACATATCAGATTAGCTATTTTATGGGTAACGTACAGTCGTTTCCATCTAAAACAGAGATCCTTGAACAGGAATGGAGAAACTCAATTTCTGCATTGGGTAAAAATGAGTTGAAGCAACGGCAGCAAAGATAGACGCAGAGAATAATGAAAGGTTACGACAATGGAAGAGCTATTGATAAGATTGATGAATGAGGCGAAGATGCAGCAAGCAGTTGCGATCAATACTCTGAGAAATGGTATGAAACTTCTAGTATATCCATTACAAAATGGTATGTTGGTTGCATTAGGTATTGGGATGTCAGATCAGACACAGACAAAAAATATTTTGCGAAAAAGACGTCAATCTTTGACGCGGTTTGGTTGTTGGTTACCTGCAGTATTTAATGATGGAAGTCTATACCTTATCCGTCGTCTTTCTGAATATGGTGACGGTACGTGTCATTCATTGTACACAGAATTAGTGGAAGTAGAAGAGTTGCTTCATTGACGAGGATGTCATGATTGATATTGTTAGGGATTAACTGATATCCGAATGATCTCATGCCTGCTTTATTCGTGCTACTGTTAAAAGAATTATATTTTTACGAGTACTGATGAAATGAAAAAAATTAGTTCGTCGACGATGCATAGTGCAGTTGAGCGTAGTCGATTATTGGATGTCGGAGAATTGGTTGAGATTTCTGGATTGACGGAAGTTGATCCAGTTATCAAGTCACGTCCTTATCTGTTGGCAGAGGAAGAGGAAGCATCATTACCACCAGAAGGTCTGGCACCAGACCCTACAATGCTAATTCTTAACCAGATACTAGGTCCAAATTGCACCGTAGACAATCCTGCCTGGATGGGAGATCCTGTGCCGCGTATGCGTTCCCTGCAAAAAAAAATAGTCGAACATGCATTAACTTTACCTGATGTCGAAAGGTCCTCCTGTATGGAGGGAATTCGGGTTGTGGAAATGGCAGTGCAATGGCGTTTACGGTGGTTGCAAATGAGGCGTAGCGAAGCAGAAAGCAATTTTATTTCCACTGAAGAGAATATTCATGAGGAAAAGAAGATCGCGTGATGACACATCAGAAGAATTGCTGTTAGCGATTGGTTTGGTGTGGGGGCATATGAACGTTTATCAATATGAGCCCGCGTATCAATTGGCCATGGCCTGTCTTCAGATATGGCCAGATGAGAAGCGACTTCAGTTAATGGCAGCTTATGTTGCTGCTGAGCTTCTCGAACCGGTAGAGAGAGCAGAATTGTTATCGTTAAGAACGCCAGACAATGAAAAATGGATTGACTTGATCTTACGTCGACTGGATCTGTACCAAGTATCAGAAATGGCATAGCAGGTAAAAAAGGGGTAAAAATGAAGGCAATGGGCATCGTATTGATGCTGAATAAGTTTTCCAATCGTTTGGCACAACGTTCCGAGTTAATGGTGGCGGCGTTGGTGATTGGAATTGTCTTCATGCTGGTCTTACCGATGCCGGTGTGGCTGCTGGATATCCTGATTTCCTGCAGTCTATGCGCTTCAGGTTTGATCGTTATCGTTGCCATGTATATGGCAGGTCCTACGGCATTTTCTACTTTCCCCGCAGTACTACTGCTAACGACATTATTCCGGTTAGCCATTTCAGTATCGACCACAAGACTGATTCTGTTGGAGGCAGATGCTGGTCACATTGTTGAAACTTTTGGTAATTTTGTCGTTGGTGGAAATTTAGTAGTTGGACTAGTGATATTTTTGATTCTGACCGTAGTGCAATTTATTGTGATTACTAAAGGGTCAGAGCGTGTTTCAGAAGTATCTGCACGGTTTTCATTAGATGCTATGCCAGGCAAACAAATGTCCATTGATAGTGACTTGCGAGCCGGTATTCTGACTGCTGAAGAAGCTAAATCCAAGCGTGCAAAATTAGGGCAGGAAAGCCAACTGCATGGTGCGATGGATGGTGCCATGAAATTTGTCAAGGGAGATGCGATTGCGGGTCTCTGCATTGTGGCAATCAATTTAATTGGCGGAATATCAATTGGTATTGTGCAGCGTAATATGGATGCCGCTCAAGCGATGAGCGTATATTCTATATTGTCAATTGGTGATGCGCTGATTGCTCAGATTCCTGCGCTTCTAATTTCTCTCGGCGCCGGTATTATTACTACACGTGTTAGTAATGATGATCATGAGGAAGGTGTTGAAAGCAATATCGGTCGAGAAATTGTTGGAGAATTATTTGCTGAACCTAAGGCATTATTAACTGCAGCTGCAATCATGCTGTTGTTTGGTCTGATCCCAGGGATGCCGACCATGGTGTTTATTACCCTGGCGATAGCACTGAGTATAGGAGGTGTTATTGGTTTGTTAAAACCACTCGCTGATGCAGAGATACAGCGCGAGGCAGATGAAATGGAACGTAAAAATGCAGGTATTGTCGATTTAACCAATTTCTCGGCAACCACTCCTTTTATTTTACGTATGCCAGAAAATATGCGAAATACACCAGAAGCTGAAATTATCAGAGCGGCGGTACGTATTATGCGCAATGCGATGCTTGAACGAAGAGGGATTCCAGATTTGAAGCCGATTGAATTTGAGTTTCATCATTCGATCCCGGAGGGAAGAGCACATTTTATGATGTCAGAGGTTCCTCTGGTTGATGAAGAAATCAGGCTGGGATGGGGTGCTACTCGAGAGAGTTTGGAGCGCGTGACAGAATTGGGATTTACCGCTTTGGAAAGAAATATTGCTGGCTCAAGACGAAGACGGGTATGGGTACGTCTAGATGATGAGGAAAAATTAACAGAAGCTGGAATTCCAGTGCAACGGTGGGAGACTGTTTTTTCTGCCGATATTGAAGTGGAAATGTTACGTAATTGCCAGATGTTTGTTGGCGTCAATGAAGTCATCCGTTTTACCCGTTGGGCAGAACGTCGTTATCCAGAGTTAGGGAAAGAAGTTATCAAGACAGTGACGTTGCAGCGTTTGACTGAAATTGTACAGAGATTGACTCGCGAAGGAGTATCACTCCGTAACGCCAGACTTTTACTTGAGACGACTCTGGATTGGGCGCCGAAGGAAAGAGATCCTGACGTGATTGCAGATTATGTGCGTCTTGCGTTTAAGCGACAGCTTTGCTATGAGGTGTCACGTGAAGGCATGATTGAAGTTATTTTATTATCTCCAGAGCTCGAAGATCAATTACGAAATGCCATGAGACAAACCAGTCAGGGAAGTTATTTGGATATTGATTCGGAATTGGAACAAATGATGCTGGATAAATTGAATGAATTATCCACGAATGTTAGTACACCTATTACACCGCCAGTACTGGTGACAGCGGCAGATATTCGTCGTTCCGTACGTAAATTAATTGAAGAAGAATTTTTTCCAGTACCTGTATTTGCGTTTTCTGAACTAACACAGCATGCAAAAGTAAAACCAGTAGGAATGATTGAAATTTAAACATGTAGTGGAACTGAATGCTCTCCATAAAACATAAATAAAGGTAGCAGGCAATCTAGAGATATATTTTTAGGATGATTGTATCGTTGATACGGTGGTTCGATTCACTATGTTTACATTATGTGGATTACTTTGAGACCTTCATGCTCGAAGGTATTCTGTATGAATGGTAAGAAATAGAATGTGATGAGAAGACATATTGATCGTGAATATATTCATAATACTAGACTTCATAATGGATATTAATCAGTTGTCTTGGAGGGCATGACAACTGTAAAGGGAGCTCGATAGAGAGCCTATGAAAAAAATTAGCAGAAAGAAGAATTATGACCATTCCAGGAATTTCCTTTAATCACCACTATACAGGGTATCAAGGAGCTCCCACACAAACTCCAAATAACTTTTCCCAAAGAACATTTGGTGGCATACAGGGTATTATAGAAAGAAGTATTGCAGGTATTGCAAATGATAATGTGAATACATTGCTGGATGTAATAGATAGGTATACACATCGTTCTTCTGTTGGGTATGCCCCTCCACCACCAGGTGGTTCTTGGGGAGTACCCGCGAATGTTGGGACGTGGGGAGGAGCTCCACCTGGTCCACCACCAGGAGGGACGTGGGGAGGAGCTCCACCTGGTCCACCACCAGGAGGGCCGTGGAGAGGGCCTCCAGCGCCACCTATGGGGAATGGACCGTGGGGGCCACCATCTGGCCCGCCACCAGGGGGAGATGGGGGCGGATCTCCAGTATCTCCTGGAAATGGGGGGGCATGGAGACCTTTTCCAGGAGATGGCAGGGAGGAGTCCCCAGCGTCTTTTACGGGGCAACGTGCACAGAGACAATCTTACCCCATTGGGGGACATTTTCGTTCGTCGCGACTCAATACGAGGACGTGGAATGTTGCATCATCACATGAAACGATTTCTTCAGAAGTCGCTGATCGCCAAGCATTTTTGTCGAATATTTTTGATAAATTACATGCCACATTACAGAGTTTCGAGCAAGATGTGAAAATGGAATTGCAACAGATGAACGAGGCGATGAATAATGCGTAACGGGATCCTGAAGTGCAACTCGATCCATCGGCACATATGCCAGAAGGACGGCCTAGCTATACATCAGAAAGGATGAAAAGAGCATTGAAGGTGTATAACGAGATGGAAGAAATCGGAGAGAGAAATGCAATGAATTTAGTTGGGGCAAATCCTGCGCCGAGAAATCAGGCTAATCATCATAGGATGTATGGTGTCGCCGCCGATAGCTC
>JAATGO010000223.1 GCA_015654605.1 Betaproteobacteria bacterium | reverse complement strand
CGGCGTCGCACCACTACTACTGGAAGAACAGAATCTGGAGAAGCTGCGCTCGATACTGACGCCAGAGTCGATCGTCAATGTTTATTCGATATCCTCAAATACCAGTCAAGTCCGACCCTGTGTCGTCGTTGAGGTTAGCAATGCAGTTTCGCACCATACGTTTGATACTGTCTTGCAAGTTGAGACAACTTACGAATACTCCCTTCTGGCAGCTGGAGGCTTATTGGCATCAATGCACTTGATCTAATAACTTTCGATTCTGGGTATTTTTACTACATCACTTTTCACTATTTTCTCTCAAGAGGTAAAACACCATGAAGATCCTGGTTCCTGTAAAACGTGTAATAGATTACAACGTGAAAGTACGTGTTAAATCTGACGGTAGCGGCGTAGATATCGCCAACGTTAAAATGTCAATGAACCCATTTGACGAAATTGCCGTGGAAGAAGCTACGCGGCTAAAAGAAAATGGTAAAGTCGCCGAAGTGATCGCCGTTTCTTGCGGCGTAACACAATGCCAGGAAACTCTACGTACCGCAATGGCAATCGGTGCCGACCGTGGCATTTTGATCGAAACTGCTGCCAACGTAGACTTGCAGCCGTTAGCCGTAGCCAAGCTGTTAAAAGCACTGGCAGGTAAAGAACAACCTCAACTGATCATCCTTGGCAAGCAAGCCATCGACGATGACGCCAATCAAACCGGCCAGATGCTGGCAGCACTGTTGGATTGGCCACAAGCGACATTCGCATCAAAAATTGTATTGGAAAACGGCACAGTTTCTGTGACCCGCGAAGTCGATGGCGGCCTGGAAACACTGGCACTGACACTACCTGCTGTCGTGACAACCGACCTACGGTTAAACGAACCACGCTATGTCACGCTGCCCAACATCATGAAAGCTAAGAAAAAGACTCTGGATATTATTAAGCCAGAAGATCTCGGTGTTGACGTTACTGCGCGTGTAAAGACGCTGAAAGTCACCGAACCACCGAAGCGTAGCGCTGGCATGCAAGTGCCTGATGTCGCAACGCTGATCACCAAATTAAAAACCGAAGCTAAAGTCATCTAAGATAAGGAATAAATAACATGACCGCACTCGTCATTGCAGAACACGACAACGTTAGTTTGAAAGCCAGCACATTGAATACCGTTACGGCAGCTACACAAGCTGGCGGCGACGTTCATATCCTGATCGCAGGTCACAATGCCAAAGCAGCCGCTGATGCCGCCGCACACATCACGGGTGTGTCGAAGGTCTTATTGGCTGATGCGCCACAATTTGCTAATGGCCTGGCCGAAAACGTTGCGGAACAAATACTGATAATTGCCAAGAATTACCGCCACATCCTGGCACCTGCAACTGCATACGGCAAAAATATCCTACCGCGCGTTGCCGCGAAGCTGGACGTGGCGCAGATTTCAGAAATCACCAAGGTCAACAGCGGCGACACCTTCGAACGACCGATCTATGCAGGCAATGCTATCGCTACCGTGCAATCGACTGATGACATCAAAGTTATTACCGTGCGTACGACTGGTTTCGATGCCGCAACGACTGACGGTAATGCAGCAGTAGAGTCGATAGAGGTAGTCGCCGACTTTGGCAAGTCCAATTTTGTCACGCGCGAAGTGACAAGTCAAATCGTCCTGAATTGACTGCGGCCAAGATTATCGTTTCCGGTGGTCGTGGCATGGGTTCTGCGGAGAATTTCAAGATACTAGAACCATTGGCCGACAAGCTCAATGCCGCCATGGGCGCTTCACGCGCTGCAGTAGATGCTGGCTATGTATCAAATGACTGGCAAGTTGGCCAGACTGGAAAAATCGTCGCACCGCAACTATATATCGCCGTCGGTATCTCTGGTGCGATCCAGCATCTGGCAGGTATGAAAGACTCCAAAGTCATCGTGGCGATCAATAAGGATGAAGAAGCACCGATCTTTTCGGTCGCGGATTATGGCATCGTTGGTGATTTGTTTGAGATCATCCCTCAATTGGTAGCTGCGCTCGACTAACGGTTGGCCGTCGAGGCCTTCTTCAGCTTTTCGACGGCAAGAATACTGTCGAGGGAATAAGGTAGAGGATTCATATCCGAGATTTGTAACGCGCATTGACCGGAGAAAACAATTTTCCAAAATCAACCTCATTTTCTTGCTGTGGCTCTGCCAGTACATCTTCCTGTCCGTTGTGACTGTTGTCCCTACATACTGGTACCTGCTGTCGAGTCGCTTTCTTTTTGCATTATATGTACTTCTGCATCATCTTATCTTTCCTACTACACGTTTCTACCAAAGTGATACGCGAAGAAGATGTAGTGGCTGATTTTGAAATTGAAATTTCTGTGTGAAGGTAACGGTGATACCTATGTCTAGAATAACTTTGGCAGATTTCACTATTCTAGTTGATCCTGAACAGTTTCAGTACCAACGATTTCCCACTAATTTGACTCTCGCATTACTCAGAACAAATGGTTTTACTACCGCCTATCTGGATAGGGGTATCGCATTACGCAACATTTCATTGGCACCTAAATACTATGAGCTAGTTATCCTACGTGTCATAGCATGTACTCCTATCACAGAACAACTTTCTTAATGTGCAGCCCATTGAATCGCATTGATATCAATGCCATCTTTATGCATATCCCACAATGGAGACATCTCTCTCAACTTCACCAGTTTTTCCTTAATCAAACTAATTGTGAATTCAATTTCTTCTGATGTGGTAAAACGGCCGATTGTAAAACGGATAGAACTGTGTGCTAGTTCATCACTACGCCCCAATGCACGTAGTACATAAGATGGCTCAAGACTGGCAGAAGTACATGCTGATCCAGATGACACGGCAATATCTTTTAGTGCCATAATCAATGACTCCCCCTCTACAAAATTAAAACTAACGTTTAAATTATGAGGAACCCGATGTGTCATGTCTCCATTGATGTAAATTTCTTCAATTTCCAGTAACCCACTAGCTAAGCGATCACGTAAAGCTTTGATTCGCACCATTTCATCATCCATTTCCTCGCGTGCCAGGCGAAACGCTTCACCCATGCCGACAATTTGATGTGTTGCCAGTGTTCCAGAACGTAACCCTCGCTCATGCCCACCACCATGAATTTGTGCTTCAAGGCGTACACGAGGTTTACGACGTACATATAAAGCACTAATACCCTTTGGCCCATACGTTTTATGGGCACAAAAACTCATCAAATCGACTTTCCAGTTGTTCATGTCAATCTTAACTTTGCCTGTACCTTGTGCCGCATCACAATGAAAAATAATTCCTTTTTTGCGGCAAAACTCGCCAATCTCAGGAATTGGTTGAATCACTCCAATTTCACTGTTGACCAGCATGACTGATACCAGAATTGTTTCTGGCCGTACTGCTGCTGCAATTTGTTCCACAGTAATAAGGCCGTCATCCTGAGGTTGCAGATAAGTCGCTTCAAATCCTTGGCGTTCTAGCTCACGAACTGTATCTAGCACCGCTTTGTGTTCAGTTTTTACAGTAATAATGTGATTACCTTTGCTTCGATAAAACTGTGCCGCACCTTTAATCGCTAAATTATCACTTTCTGTAGCGCCAGATGTCCAGATGATTTCTCTTGGATCGGCATTAATTAATTTTGCCACTTCTTCCCTGGCATTCTCAACGGCTCGCTCAGCTGTCCAACCGTAAACATGTGTACGGGATGCTGGATTGCCAAATTCTTCACGCAGATATGGCAGCATTTTGTCAACAACTCGCGGATCGATCGGTGTTGTGGCAGCATGATCCAAATAGATAGGGAAATGAGGAACTTTATTTTCGTCAAAAATATTTTTCGTTAATGGTGCATTCATAATATAAGTCCCAGTTAAATAGTGCGCATTAAAACATCTTCATATAGCTGGGCATCCAACTATATGAAGATGTTTTAAAAATTCCATCTCTAAATTTTACAGAAAAATCACATTGAACGTTTTCCCTATCCCGATTTCTATATCATCAATATATCTGGCGAACAATGTCAACTGCATATCATTACATAATTTTGAGAAAGAATATCCACGACAAGATAAGGGATACATACGGTTGCCATGACCAAACTCACAGCATGCATATGCTAATAATAAAAAATCAATGGCATTATTCATGCCATTGACTAAAAATAACTGAAATCACGCTGGATCGTAATAATGAATTTCAAATAGCAAGCAGCCAGTTTCCGATTTGAAAGGACCATGTTTAACTCCTGGTGGACGGCAAGCATAAGTAAATGCAGAAAATGGTTCACCACCGTTGCCATGCTCATCATTACCAACAGTTAAATCACCTTGAATCAAAAAAACTTCCTCCCAGTAATCGTGCACAAAAGGGACTTTACTGAAATCACCAGGACCAAATTTCAACAATCGACTGCGTCCCCCCTTTTTATTTTTTTCATCTAATGGCCCCGATAATATCTTTTGTCGAACAGTAGATGTTGCTGGATATCCAGGAGGGATCTCCCATCCATCATCTGTCATATTAATCGGATAGAATTCCTGATGTTGTTTGGTAATTGCCATCTTATATCCTCTTTAAAAATAAATTAAAATAATCAAACAGTTATTTCTATGCAGATACAGACTGTTTTTTTGCAAGTTCTTCTTCCAGAGAATAAGAACTCAACATGTCGTCGACTAACTTCTTTGAAGCATCCCAATTAAAAGTTCTGAATGCATGGCCTTGCGTGACAAATGTCGCCCCAGAGTAGAACATTTCATATTGAATATGCCGCGATGCAAATTCTGACCCCAGAGCATCCCATGCTAATTTAAAAAATTTGACCCGTTCTTCGGCATTGG
>JAATGO010000157.1 GCA_015654605.1 Betaproteobacteria bacterium | reverse complement strand
TTGTACGATGGTAATACCCATACTTCTCTAGCATCCTTGGCTGATGATGTGCTTTTTATCACATTCAACGGCTTATCTAAAAATTATAGATCGTGTGGTTATCGCGCTGGCTGGGCGGTAGTGTCGGGCAATAAGAAGCCTGCTGCAGACTACATCGAAGGATTGAACATGCTTGCTTCCATGCGGTTGTGCGCTAATGTGCCAGGACAGTATGCGATTCAGACAGCGTTGGGTGGATACCAGAGTATCAATGATCTGGTGGCGCCTAATGGACGCTTAACCAAACAGCGCGATCTGGCATACAAGTTACTGACGGAAATTCCGGGTGTCACATGTGTCAAGCCAAAATCGGCACTATACATGTTCCCTCGACTTGATCCCCTAATGTATCCGATCACGGATGATCAGCAATTTGCTTATGAGTTGTTGGCAGAAGAAAAAGTCTTGATTGTTCAAGGGACGGGGTTTAATTGTCCGACGCCAGATCACTTCAGGGTGGTATTTCTACCCAATGTCGATGATTTAGCCGAAGCTATTGGTCGTATTCGGCATTTTCTTGACGGGTATCGGCGGCGCACAAGTGAGTAAGCTTCGGTATCTTGCCCCGTTTTCTCCCAGGCATTGCCCAGGCAGGTGACAGGCATCGCCATTTATCCAAGGTGTGTGATGTAGACACTTATGGATCTGAATACAATGTTATTTAACAATGAAATAGGCTATGAAATCCATCAAAGTAGGTTTACTTGGCATCGGTACCGTGGGTGCTGGTACTTTCAACGTATTGAAACGTAATCAGGAAGAGATTGCTCGTCGAGCAGGACGCAGTATCGAGATAACGATGGTAGCTGATCTGGACGTGGAACGTGCTGTCAAGCTGACCAATGATAGCGTGAAGGTCGTTAATGATGCGCGCCAGATCGTGTCTGATCCAGACATTGATATAGTTATTGAATTGATTGGTGGCTATGGCATCGCGCGTGAGTTGGTATTGCAAGCGATTGCCAATGGCAAGCATGTTGTCACGGCCAATAAGGCGCTGATCGCTACGCATGGCAATGAAATTTTCAAAGCTGCCCAGGAAAAAGGTGTCATGGTTGCCTTCGAGGCAGCTGTTGCCGGAGGAATTCCTATCATTAAAGCCTTGCGAGAAGGCTTGACGGCGAACCGCATTGAATGGATTGCCGGCATCATTAATGGCACAACGAATTTTATCCTGTCAGAAATGCGTGACAAGGGGCTAGATTTTGATGTAGTACTCAAAGAGGCTCAGCGCTTAGGATATGCGGAAGCTGATCCGACGTTTGATATTGAAGGGATCGATGCTGCGCATAAA
The DNA here is from genome assembly GCA_015654605.1 of Betaproteobacteria bacterium. The sequence continues at coordinate 4,078 of JAATGO010000157.1, read as the reverse complement.
TTGACGATTATGGCGTCCATTGCCTTTGGTATTCCGGTACAGTTCGATAAGGCATATGTCGAAGGGATTACACAGTTGCAGGCAAGTGATATTCGTTATGCCGAACAGTTGGGCTATCGTATTAAATTGCTGGGGATAACGCGGCAAACAGAACATGGGATTGAGTTGCGTGTGCATCCTACACTGATTCCGGCAACAAGATTGATCGCCAATGTTGAAGGAGCGATGAATGCCGTGATGGTACGTGGCGATGCCGTTGGAGAGACTTTATATTATGGCAAAGGCGCTGGTGCAGAACCGACGGCATCTGCCGTGATTGCAGATCTGGTGGATATTACGCGTTTGGCAACGGCAGAACCAAATCATCGGGTTCCCTACCTGGCATTTCAGCCTCATGCGATGGCAGCGACGCCTGTGTTGTCGATGCAGGATGTGACGACCAGCTATTACCTGCGTATGCAGGTAGCAGACAAACCTGGTGTGTTAGCAGACGTGACACGCATTTTGGCAGATAAGACGATCTCTATCGATGCCATGTTGCAAAAAGAACCGATTGATGGTGAAACACAGGCCGATATCATTATGCTGACGCATCAGACTCAGGAGAAAAATATCGAGGCCGCGATAACGCAAATTGAGAATCTTCCTACAGTCGTAGGTAAAGTGACAAAGATTCGTCTGGAAGAACTCAACTAAGTTTAAGTCTAGCTATAGGTGTTGCTGTCATGCTAGGAGAGGATATCAGCGGCCAGAGAAGAATACATAAGCGCACATCGAGAATCTTCTTAAGTCGAGAAAAGTAATAAAGATTTTCCTGGAGGCGCTTAATTAAACAATTCAGGTGTCGCTGTCAATGCTATGGCCATCGAGCAGCTGCCAAGCGGGGGGAATTGGCAGCTGCACTGGGCAGTAGCTATTTTTTGTGAGTCTTTTTAGCAGCACTGGCGGGTGTCTTCTTGGTGGAGGTATCTGGTGTTGTTGGCAGTATGGCGCCACACACCTCTGATAACATTCCTTCTGCGATAGAACCGGCGGCAGGTTTGTCGAACTGCATGTTTTTCAATGCGTCAGAGTGATCACGTTTATCACCAGTACCATTGGGACCTGCGTAGATAATTTCGTTAGTCAGTTTGAGGGTCTTATCTTTGCAGTTATATTGATATTTATCTTGATATGACCGAAGCGTTGGAAAGGTAGCATCACCTTTATTGGAGCGCGCTTCCTTGAAATTCCACATGGTCCACGCTTCACGGATTTCACCTTTATCGGCAATCGAATCTGCATCAATTGAAAATTCTGTTGTATCACTGTGGCCAAAAACACGCCAATCCGTTGCATGGGCGCTGATGCATACAAATCCCAGAAGACCAATCCATTTTTTCATGCTTTATCCTATCTTTGAATGATGATGGGTGAGACTATATTGCAGCTATAAGATTATAAATACTGATTAACTGCACTTCAGCTGCACCACTTGATGGCGAACAATAGCCACCAATTGTGGGCTACAGCATATCCTGCTCAGAGTACAGTTTCAAGGGAAGAAATGTTTTATTTCAAATAAGCATGCTGAGAAATGCTTAATAAGTACAAGGTAAGCACGAGGTAGGTATAGGAGTGGTTATTAGTGCCATAGTGCAAAACAGGTGTTATTGGACAGAGGAAAAGGATTGGGGATGTGACGGGGCTTAGGTAGGACACAGAAAGGATTGTTATGCATTTTTGCGACTTTTGAGAGAATGTCTTCAAATGCCAACTAGAGCCAACTCCGACTGTATAATAGCGCTTTTATTTGATGTATCGATAGTACTCAACCTATTTCGCGCTATGCAATACGTTTCTACTCGTGGCTACCCTGTTAAGTCTTCTTTTTCTGAAATTCTGCTAGGCGGACTTGCTCCTGATGGTGGTTTGTACCTACCTGCGGAGTATCCTCTAGTCGATGATGCAGAGCTACATCGTTGGCGAGGGTTATCTTATGCCGATCTGGCCTATGAGGTATTGAGGAAATTTGCGACAGATATTCCAGATGCAGATATTAAAGCATTGGTGCATAAAACTTACCGCCCAGAAGTGTATTGCAACGCGCGTGCGGGAGAGGATGCTAACCAGATCACACCACTACGTGTTTTGGAAGAGAAAGATGGCAAGAAACTGATATTGCAGGCGTTATCGAATGGCCCGACTCTGGCATTCAAAGACATGGCCATGCAATTGTTGGGTAACTTATTTGAATACGTGCTGGTGAAAAAAAATGCAGCGCTCAATATTCTGGGCGCTACTTCTGGTGATACGGGAAGCGCGGCGGAATACGCCATGCGAGGTAAGAAGGGCATCCGTGTTTTTATGCTGTCGCCTCATAAGAAAATGAGCGCCTTTCAGACGGCCCAAATGTTTAGCTTGCAAGATCCCAATATTTACAATATTGCGGTGCAAGGGGTATTTGATGAGTGTCAGGATATCGTTAAGGCAGTTTCTAACGATCTGACTTACAAGGCACAACAGAAAATTGGTACTGTCAATTCGATTAACTGGGCGCGTGTAGTTGCTCAGGTTGTCTATTATTTTCGTGGTTATTTGAGTGCAACGTCCAACAATGGACAGAAAGTGTCATTCACAGTGCCATCTGGAAATTTTGGCAATATTTGTGCAGGACATATTGCGCGTATGATGGGCCTGCCTATTGATAAGTTGGTAGTGGCAACAAATGAAAATGATGTTTTGGATGAGTTTTTTCGCAGTGGTATTTATCGGGTGCGCAAAGCTGCAGAGACGTTCCATACCAGTAGCCCCAGCATGGATATTAGCAAAGCCTCCAATTTTGAACGTTTTATCTATGACCTGTTAGGGCGCGACAGTCAACGTGTGCAAACCTTATTCCAGCAAGTGGAAACAACAGGGGGATTTGATTTGTCAGGTGGTGCTGATAGCGATGGTGATGAATTTGCCAGCGTGATGCGTTTTGGCTTTAGTTCAGGAAAATCGACGCATGAAGATCGCCTCAAGACCATTCAGTTTGTTGATAATCATTATGGCATTACCGTAGATACCCACACCGCAGACGGTATTAAAGTCGCGCATGAACATATGACACCAGGGGTGCCGATGATTGTGCTGGAAACAGCGTTACCTGCCAAATTCAATGAAACTATTCGTGAAGCCTTGGGGCATGACGCTGAGCGTCCGGCTGGGTTTGAGCGAATTGAAGCATTGCCTCAGAGATTTACAGTCATGGAAGCGCAGGTCGATGCGGTCAAGGCATATATTGCAGCACATACAGGCCTGTAAATAGGCGCATGAAGGGAGTGAGACATTGTGCGTGGTGGCATGGCCATTTATGAAAGGCATACAGTGCATAGTTCATGGCAGACATTTCGTATTCTGCGGTGCGATGTATGATTTTGTTCTAGAATGAGCGCATTGTTTTAAATTGACTATGTTTATGCAAGCAAAGCCCCCTATGCTCAGCGTTGCAGACGCCATCCATTTTTTGCTGGATGCTGCTCAGCCACGTTTACCCTCTGAAGTTGTGCCCACATTGTCTGCTAATCGTCGGATATTGGCAGAAATTCAGCTCTCCGACATCAATGTTCCAGGTATGGATAATGCGCAAATGGATGGCTATGCAGTCCGTGCAGCGGAGTGTCGCAGCGGTACAGCACGCCTGCCTGTCTCGCAGAGAATCTCAGCAGGCCATGTTCCTGAACCACTACAACCCGGTACGGCAGCACGCATTTTTACTGGGGCTATGATTCCGGCAGGGGCTGATGCGGTAGTGATGCAGGAGGCGTGTGACGCGGAGAACGATTTCGTGACCATCCGTCATACCCCTTTGCCTGGAGAATGGGTACGCCATATTGGTGATGATATTCGTGCTGGCAATGTATTGCTGCCAGCAGGTACGCGTTTGCGTGCACAGGAATTAGGGTTGTTAGCATCAGTAGGGCGAGCGGCACTTGAGGTCGTGCGTAAGCCACGGGTGGCTGTTTTTTTTACCGGCGATGAGTTAATCATGCCGGGGCAACCATTGCCACCTGGTGCCATTTATAACTCGAACCGCTTCTTGCTGCGAGGATTG
>JAATGO010000129.1 GCA_015654605.1 Betaproteobacteria bacterium | reverse complement strand
GGCATGATGCGTGCGCCGATCATGTCGATAATTTTCGCGTTCGAGGTCACGCATGATGTCAACGCCTTGCTGCCTGTTCTGACAGCATCGTCGATTGCCTACGGCTTTACGGTGCTCACGATGCGGCGTTCAATTCTGACGGAAAAGATTTCCCGGCGCGGTCGCCACATTTATTGCGAAACCGGTATCGATCCGCTTGAACGGCACAGCGTGGCCGAAATCATGACTCATCATCCACGGACAATCCCAAGCGAGATGGCGATCGAGGATGCGTTAACAATGTACTTCGGATCAGAGCAGCAACATCGCGCTTTTCCGGTCGTGCGCAACGGCGTTTTCATCGGCATGGCAGATCGGGAAATTTTGTTGGCGAGACAGGGCAAGGCTCGCGCAGAAGACCTGTTCGAGACCGATAGCCCCGTCATGGCACTCGCTTCAGAGACATGCCGCACTGTATCTATCCGCCTCGCTGCGCATCACATTGAACGCCTGCCCGTGGTCGACGATCTGAAGTCGCGTCGGCTGATCGGCATCATCAGTCGTAGCGATCTGGTCAAACCATCGATTTCGCTGTTTGCCGAGGAACATCACCGCGAGCGATTCAAACATTCTCTATTCAGAAAATCGCGGAGAAAATATGCCTCAGTCGATGACGGACAATAAACGGAAACGGCACTTACCCGGCAAGGAGCAGGATCGCATCATCGTCATGGATCAGTCAGAAACTTACCGCCATATTGCCCGACAATACTTCCCCAATGCCATCATTGTCGCCGATCGCGTCCATGTCATCAGGATGGTGAACCAGCATCTGCTTAAGCTCTGGCCAGCAGCATGATCCTGACGGACGTAAGAACAAAGGTCTCATTAGCTTGAGCCGACATCACTGGAAACTGAAAGAGGCGCAGAAGGTACGGTTACACCAGTATCTGAAGTCATATCCTGTACTGCAACCCCTTGACTTCGCTACACAGCAATTGACGGGGTTTCTGCTACTCAAGACCGTCACTGCCGAACGTGCCAGGAAGATGCTGCCCAGGTTCCTGACGTTGATAGCCCAATTTGCCTGTAGCCCAGCCAGAGCTTTGGCGGCAACACTCATATCGTCTCGGGATGTCGCGCTTCTCCAAATCCAATGGCATAAGGATTCCATACTAAAATGGAGATGCTCTCACGTCGTGCTTATGGCTTTAGAAACTTTGAAAACTACCGTATGAGAGTCTTGGCTCAATGCGGTTGGAATGGTGTGATCAATCGTGTTTAATGAAGACCCATCCCCCGTTTATGGGGTAGCGCCTGTTTATCGGGTAGAGTCCGCGTTGACCTGAAAAACTTTACATGAAATTAGACAGTGGCTAACAAACTGTCTAAAACCAACAAAAAACAAAAAGCCCAACTCGTGAAAGTTGGGCTAAGTGTCTGATTACTAATATATTCTATGGCTCCCCGACCTGGACTCGAACCAGGGACCTGCGGATTAACAGTCCGTCGCTCTACCAACTGAGCTATCAGGGAACAGAGGCAAGATTATGACTGAAAGAATTTCTTCTGTCAAAATCTTTTTTCTCTAGAGAGCATACTTTCAACTCCCTGGCTAACCCTACTTCTGTTCTATGGAACTCTATGCTGATACTTCATTGATTCCTTCTTCAACCTATCATAGTACTTTGACGATGGCATCCACTACAGCATCAATATTTTTCGTATTTAGGGCAGCAACACAGATACGGCCTGTGTCGACAGCATAAATCGAAAATTCATTACGCAGACGCTCCACTTGTGGCTTTGTCAAACCCGAATACGAAAACATACCGCGTTGCTCTGCTACAAAGTCGAAATTATGTGATGGTGCTTTTTCTTTCAATTTTTTCACCAGTAACTGACGCATTTCACGAATGCGCACACGCATTCCTGCCAACTCTTCCTCCCACAGCTTGCGCAACTCAGGAGTGGCCAAGACAGTGGCGACCACTTGGCCACCATGCATCGGAGGATTCGAATAATTGGTGCGCACAACTCGCTTTAATTGGGATAGCACACGAGCAGCTTCTTCGCTGGTTGCGGCAACAATGCTCAGTGCGCCGACACGTTCACCATATAGCGAAAACGATTTAGAGAACGAGTTTGACACGAATAAAGGCCCGCCAGCTTCGGCAAAACGGCGTACCACCAGACCATCTTGATCGATACTGTCGCTAAAGCCCTGATAAGCCATATCCAAAAAGGGAACCAGGCCACGCTGCACCACGACATCAATGACCTGCGTCCATTGATCAGCCGTCAGATCTGCTCCAGTTGGGTTATGGCAGCATGCATGCAATACCACAATAGAACCAGCAGCCATCGACTTCAATGATGTCAACAGTCCCGTAAAATTGACGCCATGTGTTGCGGCATCGTAATAAGGATAGGCGTTGACAGTAAAGCCTGCGGCTTCAAACAAGGCGCGGTGGTTCTCCCAGCTTGGATCACTGATCCAAACTTGTGTACCTGCTGGTGAGAAACGTTTCAGGAAGTCGGCGCCCAGCTTCAGTGCTCCAGTACCACCTAATGCCTGTACTGTCAGGGCACGTTTTTCGTTAATCACCGTGCTGTTTGCACCAAATACCAGTTCTTGAACAGCTTTATCGTATGTTGCCAAGCCATCAATCGGTAGGTAGGCACGTGGCGTTGGCTTTTCCGCTAGTGTTGACTCTGCCTTACGGACACACTCCAGCAGCGGAACTTTGCCATTGTCGTCATAATAGACACCAACACCAAGGTTAGTTTTATTCGGGTTCTTGTCTGCGTTATACGCTTCGGTAATACCAAGAATAGGATCGCGCGGTGCCATTTCGATGGCATGTAAAAGGGAAACTGAGAGGGATGCGTTCATCGTGATAACATAAAAAGTTAGCCGCAAGGACACTTGCAGCGGATGGATGCCAGGCAGAACTCCTGACCAGGCACCGTTGTGCAACACTTAATTTTACCAAAGGTCGAATGACAATGGCTGATTTATCCCCACTCGCGTCAACAGTCGATGAAAGCAAGTTTTTTAATTTCCCTGATTCCCCCTTCACTCTGTACCAACCCTTCCCTCCAGCTGGCGACCAGCCTGCTGCCATCGATAAATTGGTGGAGGGAATTCGGGATGGATTGTTTTTCCAGACGCTGTTGGGCGTTACTGGCTCAGGAAAAACTTACACTATGGCAAATACGATCGCCAGACTAGGTCGACCAGCGATCATTTTTGCTCCTAATAAGACACTGGCAGCGCAGTTATACAGTGAATTCCGGGAGTTTTTCCCACGTAATGCCGTAGAGTATTTTGTCAGTTATTACGACTATTACCAACCAGAAGCCTATGTGCCGCAACGGGATCTGTTTATCGAAAAAGACTCCTCAATTAACGAGCATATTGAGCAAATGCGCCTGTCTTGCACCAAATCATTGATGGAACGACGTGATGTTATCATTGTTGCTACTGTATCGGCCATTTACGGTATCGGTAACCCCAACGAGTACCATCAGATGATCTTGACGCTACGAGTCAAAGATAAGCTGAGCCAGCGTGATCTGATTGCCCGCCTGATTCAAATGCAATACACCCGTAATGAAGTTGACTTTGGTCGGGGAACCTTTCGTGTGCGTGGTGATACGGTTGACGTATTTCCTGCTGAACATGCCGAACTGGCGATACGCATTGAGATGTTCGATGATGAAATTGATAACCTACAGTTGTTTGATCCCCTCACCGGCCGCATACGCCAAAAAATACCCCGCTTCACGGTATATCCTGGCTCCCACTATGTCACGCCACGTTCTACCGTGCTACGTGCCATTGACACCATCAAGGAGGAATTACGCGAACGATTAGCGTGGTTTCGCAAGGAAAATAAACTCATTGAAGAACAGCGACTGGAGCAACGCACCCGCTTCGATATCGAAATGATGACCGAAATCGGCTTCACCAAAGGAATTGAAAATTATTCACGTCACCTGAGCGGCGCCAAGGCAGGAGAACCACCGCCAACACTCGTTGATTATCTACCGCAAGATGCGCTGATGTTTCTTGATGAATCTCATGTGTTGATTGGGCAACTCAACGGCATGTATAACGGTGACCGTGCACGTAAAACCAATCTTGTTGATTATGGTTTCCGGCTGCCCTCTGCGCTCGATAACCGTCCACTGAAATTTGATGAGTTTCAGAGCAAGATGCGACAAACCATCTTTGTCTCTGCCACCCCAGCAGAATTTGAAAACACGCATGCAGATCAGGTCGTCGAACAGGTGGTTCGCCCAACTGGACTGGTGGATCCATTGATTGAAGTCAGACCTGCCAGCACGCAAGTGGATGATCTTATGTCAGAAATAACTCTGCGTGTCAAAAAGAACGAGCGTGTGCTAGTGACGACGCTGACCAAGCGCATGGCGGAACAATTGACGGATTTCCTGAGTGATAATGGCATCAAGGTACGTTACCTGCATAGTGACATTGATACGGTCGAACGGGTCGAAATCATTCGTGATCTGCGCTTGGGGACATTTGATGTGCTCATTGGCATCAATTTGCTGCGCGAAGGTTTGGATATCCCTGAAGTATCGTTAGTCGCCATTCTCGATGCCGATAAAGAGGGCTTCCTCCGTTCTGAACGTAGTCTGATTCAAACCATTGGCCGCGCAGCGCGTAACCTGAATGGGATGGCCATTTTATATGGCGACAAAATCACGGATTCTATGCACCGTGCCATTGGCGAAACCGAACGTCGTAGAGCCAAGCAAATCGCATTTAATGCAGCCAATGGCATCACTCCCATCGGTATCCAAAAAGAAATTCGCGAATTGATTGACGGTGTCTACAATCCACAAGAAGCACGCAATGAACTTATGGTGGCGCAAGAAACGGCAAATTACGAGGCCATGAGCGAAAAGCAAGTCAGTAAAGAAATTAAACGCCTGGAAAAACAAATGCAACAGCACGCGAAAAATCTTGAGTTCGAAAAAGCTGCCAAAGTACGTGACCAGCTTCACCAACTGAAACAGCAATTATTTGGGGCGGCGGGAGATGATTCTGTCACCCTGTAGTACGATATGCCGATCGACATCAGTACTCACTGCAATGTCCATCCCTGCTCACCAGTCATACTAACTCGACATGACTGGTGAGCAGGCCTACTGGCATAATACAGTCCACGGCAGGTCACTGCGCTCTGTCTTATTATTTTTCTATCATTCTTAACTTACTGCATACGCTGCCATCTATTTGTCACTATTTATGCCTCACCCCATCCCTGACGCCTTATTATCCCTAATTCATACAGCAGACCCCTCTTGGCATGCTGCACTCCACTCTGGCCTGCAAGCCATTGCCAATGCAGATCCACACTACTTACCTCAACTTTTCAACGATACCTATCTGCCAACTGATGCCCGTCTGTTTGCTGCCTTTTCTCAGCCATTGCCAGCGATACGCTACGTGCTCATCGGCGAAGGGCCTTATCCACGCGCTGCTAGCGCTACGGGAGTGTGCTTTATGGATGGTGCAGTAGAGTCATTATGGTCAGAAAAAGGGTTATCCAAGCAAGTTAATCGCGCCACTTCCTTACGCAACTTCATGAAGATGCTGTTGGTCGCCAATGGACAGCTAGATCCCAACAACACCTCTGGCGATGCGCTCGTTACTATCTCTGCTAAAGCACGGCATGATGTTACCAACACCATTCAAACTCTGTCAGATTTACAACACAATCTACATGCCCACGGATTTTTGCTGCTCAATGCCAGTCTGGTATTCCGCCCTCATGTACCTCCAGTAAAAGAGGCAAAGGCCTGGAGACCTTTTCTGGAAACAATACTTCACGCATTGACAAGCTACGCCGATGCGCAGCAACGGGCGCTGCCAACATTGATATT
>JAATGO010000033.1 GCA_015654605.1 Betaproteobacteria bacterium | reverse complement strand
TTCTGCTCACAACAATGAAATCGAAGTAAAAAGCTGGGGATGGAATCTTTCCCAACAGTCGAACATGCACTCTGGTAGTGGTGGTGGTTCAGGTAAGGCCACGATTGATGATTTGGTATTCATCCACTCCATCGACAAAGCCAGCCCTAACTTGATGACGTATTGCTTGACAGGAAAACACATTGATTCAGCCGTTTTGACTATCCGTAAAGCAGGTGGGAATCCTTTGGAATTCTTGAAGATCACTATGAACGATGTGATTGTTACTCAGGTCAATCCTAGTGGCAGCAACAGCGACACCGGTATTGAAGAGAAAATTGGCTTGTCATTCTCAAAAGTAAAACAAGAATACGCCGTGCAGAACGCACAAGGTGGCTCAGCTGGTGCAATTACGGCTAGTTACGATATCAAGGGTAATAAAGAATCCTGATCGTTATGACAGCAGCGAGGTTGTGAATGCTGTTGCACGTGTAGTACTCCCATCACGTTGTCCTTGATGACGTGATGGAAATTTATTTTTGGTCTCATTTTTTAAAGACGAATGTAATGATGTCAGCCTCTTTTTTAGCGCCTATGTTCAATGCTATTTCCCGTCGTATGGTGTTACCGCTTTCTATCGTATTCGCTGTCTCATTATTGAGCGCTTGCGCCAATTCTGGCATACCTTCTACAAAAGAAGCAACCAACCTCGATCTCATTATCCATGCCAGCGGCGATATCAATCCTACTGAAAAAAAGGGAGCTGCACCATTGATGGTACGCATCTATGAACTCAAATCAGATAAAGCGTTTGAAAATGCTGATTTTTTTACCTTGCAGACTAAAGACAAGGATCTGCTGGGCAGTGACCTACTGGTGAAAGATGAATATATCCTGCGTCCAGGTGACAGCAAAATCATACGTCGCAAATCATCGCCTGACACGATTGCCATCGGTGTACTAGCTGGCTATCAAGATCTGGCTAATTCTATTTGGCGGGTAGTCTACAAACTTCCTAAAGCACCTGATGCAGCCTGGTATCGCGCAGTCATACCAGATAACAAAGTCAAATTGCTGATTATGTTGGAAAGCGATGCAATCAAAGTGACTGAGACGAAATAAGTTTAAAAAATAGTGAAAACACGATAAATACAAAACAGGAAATAAGATGAGCTGGCACAACAAAGTTATCTGGAGCGAAGGACTGTTCTTACGTCCACAATTATTTCAACAGCAAGAGCGCTATCTGGAAGCTTACGCGCATAAACGCAGTGTGCCATTGTCACCGTTCTATTGGGGCTTTAGTCACTATCATATTGACACCGAATCACTGTCATTAGGGAAATTGGTAATGTCTAGTGGTAATGGCATTTATGCCGATGGCACTCCGTTTGATACTCCAAGCCAGACACCGCCACCACCACCATTGACGATCTTGCCAGAACACCTGGACCAGTTAATTTATCTGGCAGTGCCTATCCGAACCCCGAATGCGGAAGAATCAACCTTTGATAATGAGCCTAGTTCACTGGCGCGTTACGCCGTCACTGATTAAGAACTGCGCGATGCCAATTCTCTCGGTCAAGGCCCGAAGTTAGTACAACTGGCGCAGTTACGTTTACGCCTTCTTCCAAAAAAAGAGCTCACCGCTGCATGGATAGGGCTGCCGATTGCCAAGGTGACTGCACTGCGTTCGGATGGCAGTGTCACACTTGATCAAAATTTCATTCCACCAGTGACTAGTTGTGGTGCCAGCCAATTACTCACCAGTTGGGTCAGCAAAATCCAGGGTTTGACACATCTACGTGGCGACACCTTGGCATCACGCTTGACTGGAGCCGATGGAAAATCGTCCGATTCATCAGAAATATCGGATTATCTACTCCTACAAATTCTTAACCGCTATGAACCGCTATTGAATCATGTGTTGGCGGTACAAGAAACACTTCCAGAAGAGTTATACACGCTGTTGATTGCTTTTGCTGGTGATCTATCCACATTCGTGCGTGCCACTGCTCGGCGCCCTAAATCGGTGATGCCGTATAAACATGTCGACCCTTATCTGACTTTTAAAGAATTGATTGATGACGTTCATGCCATGCTGAATGAAGTGTTGGTGCGTAGTGCACAACGAATTGAATTTGAACTGCGTCCGCATGGAGTTCATCTAGCTGTGATTGATCCAGCAGCGTTGCAAAGTTTTTCTTCTATGGTATTGGCAGTTGCGGCCAATATGCCATCGGAAGAGTTAGTGCAGAAATTTTCCAATCAAAGCAAAGTTGGTCCATCAGATCAATTACTAGAAATGATCCGATCACACTTACCAGGTGTCGCGTTATCGGCACTACCTGTACCACCGCGTCAAATTCCGTTCAATGCAGGCTTTGTGTATTACGAATTGAGCAACAATACTCCTATGTGGGAACATATTATGAAATTTGGTGGTCTAGCAATGCATGTCGCTGGAGAATTTCCGGGATTGCGGATTGAATTGTGGGGCGTGAGAGAAAAGTGAGTTATTGCTCAGAGAGAACATAACAAAAGAGGAAAAGGTTTTTCATTCCAGGTTTGCTTTAGTTACAGGTGCCATCACCGCTACATTCAAAACTATTTTCAAAAGATTTCACTATGTTAAATGCCGCAAGAACACTCACAGCACTAAGCCCTGCAATACCCACCATTTTCAATCAGCCTAGTTTGATAGCCGTAGGAATCAAGGGTAAAGAGACGTTAAATACGCTATTTTCTTATGAGGTTACGTTAAAGACTCCAGACAGCTTGGCGCAAATGGGAGCGCCGGCGGCTGATATCGATTTGCAGGAGTTCATTGGAAAATCATTGACGGTGGAGATTGAATTAGAAGGTAATGGGACCTACGTTGCAGGTGTTGCAGGAGGGGGATTCGGTAACATGGGCGCAGGCAAGCGTGAAATTTCAGGCATTATCACCGCAGCTAAGGTGGCACGTCAGGTCGGGCGTTATGTGTATTACGTGATTACATTGGAACCGTGGCTCAAGCTAGCCTCCTATGGCAGTGACTGTGTAATCAGGCAGGACATGACACCTAGAGAATTACTCAAGGATGTACTGTCTAAATATCATTTTCCAATGGAGATGCGCCTGTTTGATCCCTATGATCAAGTGTTTGACTTCACCCAGCAATACAACGAATCGGATTTTTCTTTCTTTTGTCGCATCTGTGAACGTTTTGGAATCAACTATCATTTCGAGCATAAAGATAATATCCATACCCTGATTCTGACGGACGCCAATCAAGCGCATAAGCCAAATCCAGAAGCGTATGCATCGGTGCCTTTCCGCAAAGACAGATCAAAAATCGATCAGGAATACATCACCCAATTTGCCCCCAAACATATGCTTACAGCAGGTGTCTTCAGTGCGCGTGACTATGATTATACCCGTCCCAATTCGACATGGGACGTTACCAATACCGATCCCAAGCTGGCAGATCTGGCAGAAGTCTATACTTACCATCAAACCAACTATGTACAACCAAAAGCTGGTGCACAGCAAAGTCAGAATGAACCATTCATTGACGGAAATTATTTGGCAAGGCTACATCGAGAACGTTTAGTCAGTGACATGCAACGTGCGCAAGGTAGTGGTGCTGTGCGAGGTATGGTCACCGGCCGCACCTACAAACAGACCGAACACCCGACCACCGCTGCCAACATCGAATATCTGATTATTGCCACCGACCTTACCATTGAAGAAATTGGACAAGAAACCCAGCGCGTCGATGCACCACACCAACAATTCAACATCCATTGCGACTTTGAAGTGGTGCCACTGAAGGGTAATACTTATCGCCCTGAGCGCATCACACCGATTCCGGTGATGCACACTACCATTGCCCGTGTCGTCGGCCCGGAAAATAACCAGCCCGTATGGACTGATGCATTGGCACGAATCAAAGTGCAAATGGTGCATGATAGACGTGATCTGAATAATCAAAATGCCAGCTGCTGGATACGTGTCAATCAGCTGTGGGCAGGTAATCAGTTTGGCATCACCATGATTCCACGCCCTGAAACGGAAGTGATTATTGCCTATATTGGTGGTAACCCTGATCTTCCCATCGTCATTGGCGCAGTAAATAATCAAAACAACTTGCCATCGTGGAATCTTCCCAGTCAGCAAGCCTTATCTGGCATGCGTTCACGCGAGTTTGACGAGCACGGTGGCAATAGTGCTAATGGGCGCAGCAACCATCTAATTTTGGATGACACTCAGGGTAAGATACAGGCACAATTGAAAAGTGATTATCAGCACAGCCAAATCAGTCTGGGGCATATTGCCCGGATTGAAGACACTGCTGGTCGTAAAGATGAGCGTGGTGAAGGAGTAGAAATTCGCACCGATGCTGCAGCAGTAATGCGTGGCAGCAAAGGTCTACTCCTGACGGCTGATGGTCGTGCCAAAGCAGTTGGCGGCATGCTTAGTCGTGATGAACTCGTGGGTTGTTTAGAAAAAGCACTAAGCATCGCTAAAAGTCTGGGGCAGGAAGCGTCCGCTCATGAAGGCGTCGCACGTAACGCTGATCCACAACAAAGTTTAACGGAAGCGGTTGATGCTCTCGGTCATGGTGTCGGCGATGAAGTCAACCAAACCAGTGCAGCAGCATCCGGGCAACCCATCATCGCAATGAGCTCCCCTGCAGGTGTTGCCAGCGCCACGCCAAAAGACCAAACGCATTACGCAGGCCAGAATATTGACACGATTGCTGGTGGTAATCAACAGCACTATGCAATGGGTGACATCCTGTGCACGGCTACGAACAACATCGAA
>JAATGO010000156.1 GCA_015654605.1 Betaproteobacteria bacterium | reverse complement strand
TCAGCATGCCTGCCAGCGTCTGCTTGCCATCGTGACCAACGCCGAATTCCTTCGCACTCTTGAGTGCATTGACAACGTCGGAGCCAGTGTTGGCCAAAGCAATGACCTTGGCATTTGAAGATTGTGCCTGCAATAGAAACGACGAAAAATCAGATGCCCCGATGGGATGACGAACCGAACCAACCACCTTACCCTTATTTTTTACGACGAAGTCACCGACATCTTTTTCAAGTGCTTTGCCAAATGCATAGTCAGCCGACACAAAGAACCATGTATTGAGGCCTCGCTGTATCATGGCAGTGCCCATCGCTTTAGCAATCGCATTTGTATCAAGCACGTAGAGAATTGAGTTTGGTGTACATTTACTGCCAGCAATATCGGATGCTGAGGCGCTGTTGACGATGGCGATACGGTTTTTCTGCTTAGCTACCTCGATCACCGCTAGGGCACTAGCGGACCCAGCCAGATCCGTAATCATATCGACTTTGCCTGTGTCGAACCACTCCCTGGCTGTTGTTGCCGCCACATCGGGCTTATTGTGATGATCGCTCATCACCACCTCGATTTTTTTACCAAGCACGGTACCGCCAAAGTCCTCAACCGCCATTTTGACGGCTTCCAAAGCACCTTTTCCAGATAAATTTGAAAATGGTCCAGAAAAATCACCCAAAACACCGATTCGCACAACGTCGTCTGATATTTTAGGTTCCTGCGTACCGGCATGGACAGATGCAGTCAATATCATTGCCACAACAGCAGTAAGTAATGTCAATTTCATGGCGTCTCCAAATTGTAAGTTAGCACTTATCTAAAAATATTTTTATTTACTCTGAACGGCCTGATCTATCGCCACCTTTCGCCAACCAGGCTCAGTTTTGTTTAAAAATGCGTTGATCCCTTCCCTACCTTCATGTGATGCACGCAATTCTGCGATCAAGCTTGTGGTATAGCTTTTTGTTGCTTCAGAATGTAATACCGGTGCAATGGCTTGGATCAGTTGTTTTGTGCGCTCCATTGCTATAGGCCCATTCTGTAGGAGCGTGTTTACCATTTTCTCTACGCTCCCATCAAGGTCAGCCGCCTCCACAATGTCGTGTACCAGACCCATCGCAAGCGCTCGCTGAGCAGTGAATTTCGCCCCCGTCAAAAAGTAATACCGTAATTGGGACTCGCCGATTTTGGCAATCACATAGGGAGCGATGACCGCTGGAGCGAGGCCAAGTCTGACTTCGGAGAATGCAAACACGGCATCACTTGCAGAGATAACGATGTCGCATGCCGCGACTAGTCCCACGCCGCCAGCCATTGCTGCACCATGAACTTTGGCAACTGTCTGACGCGGAAATGTATTGAGTCGACTCATCAGTAGCTCCAGCCTGATCGCGTCATGCTGGTTATCCTCACGCGTTGCCAATGCCATCCTGCGCATCCAGTCAAGATCCGCCCCGGCGGAAAATGAACGTCCCTGGCCAGACAGAACGAGCACCTTGACACGGGGATCAGCTGCCGCATCATCCAACAACTGAAGTAGTAGCGAAATAAGTTCTTCGTCGAATGCGTTATGCACATTCGGCCGATTAAGCGTCAAGTTTGCTACGCCGCGATCATCGATAGTCAGTATTGCGGATGACATAACGCTACCTCATTTAATGTGATTTTTCTGCGCGGTACCCTGCCGTTTTCGACAGAGCATGTGCTACACGGGACTGGTTAGATCTTCCAAGAAACGCAGAAATCATGTCGCCTGCGGCACATACCTTGGCAAGATCGACCCCAGTCTCGATTCCCAAACCATTCAACATATACAAAACATCCTCGGTTGCCACGTTACCAGTAGCGCCTTTTGCGTAGGGACAGCCACCCAACCCTCCGACCGACGCATCGAAAGTAGTAATACCAGCCTGAAGTGAAACCAAAATATTGGCCAATGCCTGGCCGTAGGTATCATGGAAGTGGCAGGCAAGGTCATCAACCCTGACTTTCTTTAAAACGGTGTCCAATAATTTTTCTGTGGCTCCTGGCGTACCAACGCCAATCGTATCGCCAAGTGAAATTTGATAACAACCGAGGTCGCTCAGCTCCCGTGTGAGATCCGCCACGACATCAGTTGAAATGGCACCTTCATATGGACATCCCAGGACGCACGAAAGATAGCCACGTACCTTGACATTCGCTGCCTTT
>JAATGO010000271.1 GCA_015654605.1 Betaproteobacteria bacterium | reverse complement strand
CGGGGCCAGGGATTTCTATTTCACGTAAGCCATCGCTGGTCGCATATTCCAGATGTGCATCTATTAAACTGCCAAGGGCACTTCTTACTACGGCGGCTTTCATGCTATGTTGTTGGCAGAGGGCTTCTACACTTTCTGTCAAATCCTGATTGGGCTTGAGGCGTGCCATTACCAATTTGCCTAACTTTCCTTCTTGTACATCAATCGTGTTGATTTTACTGGTCAATAGGGTCATCATAATTCCATGGGTGTTGGATACAATAGACTAAATAGCGTTTCTTCATCGCGGTTAACGACAAAGGCGCCCTTTGAAAATAAGCACAGCCGTATGATGAGTGGTTCTTCACCCACTTCTACGGTATCGAGCAGTACGTGACCGCCGTGTACTTCTGGAGGATGGTTGTTACTATTAATAAACCCTGCATGACAATGCAGGAGTATGTTGCCTTTCTGGTTTCGGCCGATAGTCAGTGCACCTGTAATGAAGTTAATGCATCCATCAAGAATAAAAGGAGGGCCATAATCGTAAGGACGTTGTTGATCTCCCGTTTCTATAATACGATAGTAATGAAGCGCGCGTGCCGTACCACTATAGATACTACCGATACCACCATGTGCATCATAATTTTCCAGGAATGCACTCAAGGTAGCACCAGCATTGGCACCACGCGGTAACACGACACGTAATTCTTCAGCTGGTTCAGCTTCTAAATCCAACAGGCGCGGATAGCTGGGATGTCCTGAATGAAAAAATTTGCGCACCTGTGAAAATTCTGTTGCACCATGCCTATTTTTATCGATAATTTTCATAATCGGTAATCACCTTTTTCTTCCAGTAAGACCTTGATTTGTTTTTTGACGATTTTTCCGTAACCAGATTTGGGCATGTTTTCCCAATAAACAAAGCGACGTGGCCATTTGTATTTTGCTACACGTGGTTCAAGATGGTTAAGCAATTCGGCGCTATCGGCATGTAGG
This sequence comes from Betaproteobacteria bacterium, assembly GCA_015654605.1. The sequence continues at coordinate 4,769 of JAATGO010000271.1, read as the reverse complement.
CCTTGTTTGGTGACAATGACAGCGATGCCACTTTCTCCCCATTTAGGATCTGGGATGCCAAGGACAGCGACTTCAGAAATGGCAGGATGTGTTAATAGGGCTTCTTCAATCTCACGAGGATAAACGTTGGATCCTCCGGATATATACATATCCGACGAGCGCCCGGTAATATATAAAAATCCTTCCTGATCAACGTGACCAAGATCACCAGTGTGAAACCAGTCTCCCTTGAATGCTTTGGCATTGCTTTCTGCATTGTTGTAATAGCCACTGAACACAGCTGGGCCACGGACACAAATTTCTCCTGTCTCAAATGGTTCCAGTCTGCGACAATCTTCATCCAAAATGGCAATCTCCATACCAGTGCGAGGTATGCCGCATGTGCCTATTCTTGCCTTGGGGTCTTGGTCGTCATCGGTGTGCATGTAAGGAGGTAAAAAGGTGATGTTGCCAGTGACTTCACCGAGACCATAATATTGCACCAGGACTTTTCCTAGCTTGCGTAATGCATAACATTGGTCGGCACGATACATGGGAGCACCAGCATAGATGACATGTCGTAGAGAACTATGGTCATAGCGATCTACGGCAGGATCTTCAGTCAACATTTTGACAATGGTGGGTACCGTAAACATATTATCGACACGATATTTTTCTACTAATTGCCATGCTTCTTCTGGAATGAGTTTTTCGCTGGTAGGAAGAATGCTGGCAGCGCCACGTGCGGTATTGACAATGGCGTGAATGCCTGCACCATGAGATAGAGGAGCGACAACCAGAGAGCGTGACCGATGCGTTAACCCAGGTAGCAGATCTGCCAAGTGATTGTTGACGACAAAAGCCATTTGGCCATGAGAGAGCATACCGGCCTTGGGGTGGCCAGTTGTACCAGAGGTATAAAAGAACCATAGCGTGTCATCAGGTTCAACCTCTACTTCTTGGAATGGTTTCCCGTCATACGCAACATTAGAGCTTGTTAATACTTCATAATCGAGTTCCCCGGCACGTGGTTGTTGTAGAGCGATGACGTGGATGAGTGCAGGAGACGCGGCTTTGACGGCATCTACGTAATGTGCGTAGCCATTGTCGTATAGCATGATAGATGCGCCGCTGGACTGGCCAAGATAAGCGGCTTCTGCAGGAGAAATGCGAACATTAGTGGGAACCCAGACCAATCCCATTTTAAAGGCAATCCAGGCACTTTCGAAAATCTGTAGATTGTTGCGCGAATGCACGAGGAATTTATCCCCTTTTTTGACTCCTTGCTGCTGTAAAGCATGCGCAACAGCATCGACACGATCATTGATCTGTTTCCAGGTGGTGATGTGTGTACCGCATATGATGCCTGGTTCGTCCGGGAAGCGACGTGCAACATCAGATAATAAGCGTCCCAGGTTCATTACATTTTTTGACATTGTCTCACTCAAATTGTTATGGTCGATAAGATGTTATGGTATGTGTTGTGGTATGCCTGCTCAGGGCCTAAACAAATCATGCGATGCGTTCAAGGATGCTGACGTAATTAGCAACGGCTGCACCTCCCATGTTGAACACAGCGGCATAACGTGCATTCGGTATCTGCATATCACCGGCGTCATGACAGGTTTGCATGGCAGCCATGACATGCATTGAAACACCGGTAGCACCCACTGGGTGGCCTTTGGATTTCAGTCCCCCAGAAGGATTAATTGGCAAACGACCATCGCGAGTCGTCACGCCATCAAGTATGCATTGCGCACCTTGTCCGGGTTTTGCTAATCCCATCGCTTCATATTCCAATAATTCTGCGATGGTGAAGCAATCATGGGTTTCCACCAGAGATAAATCATCTAGTGTCAGGTCGGCTTGTGATAACGCTTTTTGCCAGGCAAGAGCGCCAGCTTCAAAACGTGTTGGATCACGACGGCTAAGTGGTAGAAAATCATTGACATGAGTTGTGGCACGGAACTGTACGGCACGTGACATTTTTTTTGCAACGTCAGTTGCACTAATGATCATGGCAACGGCACCATCTGAAATTAATGAGCAATCAGTACGCTTGAGAGGGCCGGCGACAAATGGATTTTTTTCAGAAACATTGCGGCAAAAGTCATAGCCCAGGTCACGACGCATATGTGCATATGGATTGGCGGTACCATTCTTATGATTTTTGGCGGCAATTGCTGCCAGCGCATCGGATTGGTCACCATAACGATCAAAGTAGGCTTTGGCAATTTCTCCAAAAACACCAGCAAATCCTGCTGGGATTCCGGCTTCTTCTTTTGCATAACAACATTTCAGTAAGACATCTCCGACAGCTGCTGTTGACAGCTCTGTCATTTTTTCAAAACCAATGATGAGCGCATGGGTCGATTGTCCGGAGAGAATGGACTGTATGCCAGAATGAATTGCTGCTGAGCCAGTAGCACAGGCATTTTCAACGCGTACTGCGGGACGGAAACGTAGCTCCGGTAGACTATTGAATACTAACGACGAAGGAAAATCCTGATATAGAAAACCACCATTAAAGGTGCCAACATGGACAGAACTGATATCTTCTGCAGTCAGTCCAGCATGTGCGATAGCTGCCGAAGCAACTTCGCCTATAAGCACTTCAGGATCGACTCCATCGAGCTTACCAAAACGCGAATGATTCCAGCCGGTGATGCAAGGAAGGGATGTGTTCATTTGATGTCCTTAAACAATATATTGATGAAATATGCAAAAATGATGCCATAAAGAGATTGCGTGATGAGTGAATGTCGCAGAGACAGTTGTAGGCCGATGTTAGCGTCGTTAATGAGCATGGCAGAAATAATTTTGCTGCATTGCAGAAGCAATAACTGTCAATTTGATGCGACAACTGTCACAACAAAATAAACAGTTTTAATTGCGCTGAAATACATAAGAAAACTGGTTACATTGCCGAATAAACGCTTGAACCTGCATGGGGACTGTTTTGATAAAAAAAGTCTCTTCATGATGATGATACTTGGCATTCAAATTGCTATATGGGTAGAGGTAGTGTCATGCGCTGACTTATACTGCGGCGCGCACGATATCAATTTTTCTTAAAACAAAATTAGAATCAGGAGACAAGCAGATGGTTAAGCCAATAATCAGGTCAACAGCAACGGGGCCAACAGCTAAGATTACCCGCCGCCGGTTTTTGCAAACGGTTTCTGCAGTATCTGCAGTTGCCGCAAGTGGATGGCCTATGACAGAGGCACATGCTGCGGCAGAATTCACACTGAAATATGCAAATAATTTGCCTGTGTCGCATCCGATGAATACGCGTGCTAAAGAAATGGCTGCGAAAATTTCTGAAGAGTCGAAAGGACGTGTGGATTTGCAAGTCTATCCTAACGGGCAGCTTGGTACTGATACTGACATGTTGTCACAAGTACGTTCTGGGGCAATTGATTTCTTTACGTTATCGCCATTGATTTTAGGAACATTAGTTCCAGCAGCACAGATTAGTGGTGTTGGTTTCGCTTTTAAAGATTACGATCAGGTATGGGGGGCTCTCGATGGCGAACTCGGAGCCCATGTACGTAAGCAGATCGATGCACACTCGAGCTTATTTGCTTTTGAAAAAATATGGGATAGTGGTTATCGCCAGATGACAAACAGTAGTCGTCCTATCATCAAGCCAGAAGATTTGAAAGGGATGAAAATACGTATTCCTCCCAGCCCTTTATGGACTTCCATGTTCCGTGCATTTGATGCATCACCAACCAGTATCAATTTTGCAGATGTATATTCCGCATTGCAAACCAAGATTGTGGAAGGAGAGGAAAATCCTTTGGCAGTGATCTGGACAGGGAAGTTGTATGAAGTACAAAAATACTGTTCTATTACTAATCACATGTGGGATGGGTTTTGGTTTTTGGGAAATAAAAAGTCCTTTGCACGTCTGCCACAAGACCTACAAAACATCGTTATCAAAAATGTTAATGAGGCAGGATTGAATCAGCGTGGAGATGTCAAAAAACTCAATGATTCATTGGTAGATCAAATGAAAGCCAAGGGTGTTCAATTTGATAATACGGATAATGAAACCTTCCGTAGTAAGTTGAGATCTGCTGGATTTTATGCTGAGTGGCACAAGAAATTTGGTGATGAACCATGGGCATTGCTAGAAAAATATACTGGGAAATTAGCCTAATGGATGCCGTGATGCCATACCAAGAAGGCGTGCGCCATAATGTCTTGGCACGCCTATTATCTTTCGTTAATCGTTGTGTGATGCGATTGGTTGAAGTGGTAGCAGCTGTATTGGTGTTGGTTGAAACTTTAGTATTGTTAGCTGGAGTCATCTATCGCTACGCTTTGCATGATCCACTGATTTGGTCTGATGAATTGGCATCTACATTGTTTATTTGGCTTTCAATGTTGGGTGCTGTATTGGCATTGGATCGCGGAGAGCATATGCGATTGACGGCCATTATCAATCGGTTGTCAGATAAGTGGAGGATTTGGCTGGAAACTGTCGCAGCACTCATGGTGTGTATTTTTGTGTTGATGATTATTCATCCAGCAGCGGAACATGCGATTGAGCAAATGGAAATCACAACGCCAGCATTAGAAATACCAGATGGCTTGCGTGCTGCTGCTTTGCCAGTTGGGGCAATCTTGATGTTGTTGGCAGCAATAGCGCGCATGACAAGTCGTGCAACCATTATGCAGGTGGTATCAGCGTTTGCAGTGGTAGGGATTGTGGCGCTTGTGTTATGGCAAGCACAACCCCTTTTAGTAATGATGGGTAACTATAATTTACTCGTCTTTTT
>JAATGO010000142.1 GCA_015654605.1 Betaproteobacteria bacterium | reverse complement strand
TTCGATCTAGGGGTTTTCTTTATGCGTTAGCAAGATTTCCCTTAAAAATGTCATAGCGATCCAGATTGAACCGGAAAGCTCGCATCCTTACACTCAATGTTGGATTGACGGATTATGAAGCTCCTAGTTTGGCGAGCTTCCATTTTTCGTCGCATGTGATGACTTATGGAGAACAGAATGTCTGCACTGGGAGTATCTGGTACGACTGAGGAAGCGATAACAGCGGTGGCACAGCAAGACGACATGGCGCATCTATTAAGCGAGATTCGAGCGCGACGCGAAGAGTTTGGCAACTTGCGATATGTACCACGAGAATTTATTAGCAAGCTCAAGAAAATCGGTGTGTACCGCGCGGCAACTCCCACCTGTTTTGGTGGGTCGGGCATGTCACCGGCAGCTTTTTTACAATTGATAGAGAAAATTTCTGAGGCGGATGGTTCAGTTGGATGGGTCGCTAGTTTTGGTTCTGCATCAGTCTATTTAGCAGCGTTGCCGAAATCAACGCAGGCCGTGATGTATGCAGAGTCTCCTGATCTGGTATTTGCCGGAGGGTTATTTCCGATACAACCAGCACAGCAGGTCGAGGCAGGTTGGATGGTCAATGGTACCTGGAAATTTGCCAGTGGTTGCAAAGGAGCTGACATGTTGGGAGTCGGTATTGGTGCTGGTGCTCCCGGGCAGTTGGGATCCAAACCACGCACAGCCGTATTTCCTCCAGGCAAGGTGGAGATTATCGATAACTGGGATGTCATGGGATTAGCTGGTACTGGCAGCCATGATCTGCGGGTAACGCAACAATTTGTGTCCGATGAATGGACATTTATTCGCGGAGGTGAACCAACGATTGATGAGCCCTTGTATCGATACCCGACCATTGCTTACGCTGCACAGGTATTGGGTGTAGTCAATCTGGGGATTGCGCGTGCTGCATTAGATGAAATCTCCCTGATGGCAGGAGGACGTATCGCCATTACAGGCGCGCCGAAACTGGCAGATCGTTCTTACGTGCGTATTACTGTTGCCAAGAATGAGGCACTGTTACGATCGGCACGCGCCTTTTTATATGACACAACAGAGGATGTCTGGCAATCCATACTAGCGGGTAATCCAGTTACACCGGAGCAGGTGAGCTTATTGCGCCTGACTGCTGTTGAGGTTGCTCGAGTGGGGAATCAGGTGGTACAGAACATGTTTGGTTTGGCGGGAACGACAGCGATTTATTCTCACCATCCTTTACAGCGTTATCTTCGTGATGCTGCGGTCGTCAAGCAACATGCATTTCTGGGAGAGGGTATTTATGACGGTGCTGGTGCTGTCACATTGGGTGTGCCACCTATCCCCGGATTTCTATAATTTATTCATTTCATGCACAAGGAGTCGGTACCATGACACAACCGGTTAATCAAGATCCATTACGCGTCATGTTCTGCGTTGGTGTAACGCAGAATTTCTTTGATCTTCCAGAAAGCAAGACGGGTGCTGTGTGGAAGGCATACGGTGAAATGATGACGACATTAAATGAAATGCCTGGAGTCACCATTATCGGAACGATGGATGATGACCGCACTATGGTGGGATCATCCGCTGCATGGCCATGGACTTTTTACATCATGGCAGATGTAGTGGATTTGGATACGGTGGTTGCCGGCTGCAATCTATTCCGCACGATCAAAATCGGTGAAGAACGCTTATGGAAATATGGTCGCATTGAGGCACGTATTGGGCGCGCCTTGATTATTCAGGGTAGTTGATGTTGACACGAAACAGTTTTGTTTTGCGGAGATAAAGAATGGATAAAAAGATTGCATTGATCACTGGAGCCAGTCGCGGCTTGGGGGAGAAGATTGCACGCAAATTGCATGCTGCCGGATATCGGGTTGCTGTTGCGGATATTGATTTTTTGCAGGCAACGGCAATTGCCTCAAGCTTGGATGCTAGTGGGGCGAATGCAATGGCATTAGCACTTGATGTGCGTCGCAAGCAGGATTTTCTTACAGCGTACGATACATTGGTACAGCAATGGGGCGGGGTCAGTGTGTTGGTCAATAATGCTGGACAGTCTCGCATAGGGGCGCTGATGGACATTACCCCAGAAGAGTTTGATGATGTTGTCGCGATTAACCTGAAAGGCACGTTTCTTGCCTGCCAAGTATTGGGGAAACGTTTCGCTGAACAAGGATATGGACGCATCGTGAATATTGCCTCATTGGCAGGCCAGACCGGTGGAACTGCCACCGGAGCACATTATGCCGCTGCCAAAGGAGGTGTGCTGACGTTGACGAAAGTGTTTGCACGTGAACTTGCTGCTGGCAATGTCACAGTCAATGCGATTTCTCCGGGGCCACTTGATTTACCGATTGTGCATCAGACAGTTCCGGCAGAAAAACTCAAGGCGATCGTGCAGACCATACCAGTACGTTCTCTTGGCGATGCCGACTTTATTGCTGATGCGGTATTACTGTTGGCAGCCCCTGAAGCGGGCTTTGTCACAGGATCTTGTTTTGATATCAATGGCGGGTTGTCTATGCGTTGATCGATCGTTGGTTGATGCATTGATCAAGGCATTGGTCAGTGAGTGTGGTAAGTAGTGCAGCACGTACTATTTACCGCGAGTAATAGTGTCAATATTGATAGGCCATTCATTCATTTTTGGAGAAACAGATATGTTGCTTAACCGTTTGCTTGCTGTCTCACTGGCGTTGGCCGTCGTGACTTCCGCTCATGCCCAGGTCAAGGTGGGAGTGGTAACATCTGCGACTGGTCCGATTGCATTGGTGGGGATTCCACAAAAAAATACCATTCCTTTATTGCCCACCAAAGTGGGCAATTTGACAGTGGAATATATTTCTTTGGATGATGGTAGTGATCCAACCAGATCCGTAACAGAAATCAAAAAATTAATTTCTGAATACAATGTAGATGCCATTATTGGCCCCAGTGGCTCACCTAATTCGGTTGGAGTCATTCCTTTTGTGGCAGAAGCAGGTGTGCCACTGTTGGCGCCAGTGGGTACTGCAGCGGTTGTGTTGCCCATGACAGAACAAAAAAAATGGGTATTCAAGACGACACAGAATGATGACCTGATTGCCAAAGCGTTAGTAGAACACATGGTGAAGACGAAGATCAAGACGGTAGGGTTTATCGCCATTAATGATCCTTTTGGCGAGAACTGGAGCAAGGTATTTTCTGAGTTGGCAGCCAAGAATAATATCAAGATTGTGGCCAATGAGCGTTATCAACGGACAGATACCTCCGTGACTGCGCAAGCATTGAAGATAATGGCAGCGAATCCAGATGCAGTCCTGGTTGCTGCCCCGGGAGGTTCTACCGTATTGCCACAAACAACACTGTATGACCAAGGATATAAGGGACAGATGTATCAGACCCATGGTGCTGCGTTACCTGCTTTCCTACAGCTTGGAAAAAAGAAGGTAGATGGCACAATTTTGGCGGCAAGTTTGATGCTGGTACTACCTGAAATCTCAGACAGTAATCCTTCTAAAAAAGTTGCCAGTGACTATATCGCTGCCTATGAAAAAATCAATGGTAGCAAGCCTGCTACTTTCGGTGCAAATGTATTTGACGCGGGGTTGCTTTTGGAAAAAGCGATTCCTATTGCTGCCAAAAAAGCGAAGCCAGGTACCAAAGAGTTCCGCGCTGCTTTGCGTGATGCACTTGAGAATACGAAAGAATTGGTTGCCACACAAGGCGTCTACAACATGACGCCACAAGACCATAGTGGTTTCGATGAGCGTGGTCGTGAATTGATTCAGGTTAAAGATGGAAACTGGACGCTACTGAAATAGCGTGCTATCGCCAGTATTATGAATGGTACTGGCGTTCTTTCATTTGCAAAGGTGTAGTAATGAATCTTCACATCGTAGCGTTGTTGGGGCAAGATGGTATTACCAATGGCGCAATTTATGCATTGCTAGCACTGTCAATTGTGTTGGTGTTTACCGTAACGCGTATTCTTCTAATACCTCAAGGAGAATTTGTGGCTTTCGGCGCACTGACCATGAGTGCGATTCAGAGTGGGCAGCGCGTGTGGGTCGTATTGTGGTTAGTGGCATTGTGTCTGGTGTCTATCGCCATGGACATGGTAGCGTTGCTACGTGCACGGCATCGATGGCCATCTGTCTGGTTACCACTCAAATTAGTCTATGCGGCAGTGTTCACGGTACTTGTATGGTATGCACCGTTGGCGAGTTGGCCTATGTTGCTACAAGTCTTATTGACATTGGCCATATTAGTACCGATGGGGCCGCTCTTGTATCGCATGGTATTTCAACCCATTGCGAATGCTTCATCACTAGTATTACTCATTGTCTCGATTGCATTGCATGTAGCTTTAGTTGGTGTTGGCCTGCTGGTCTTTGGACCAGATGGTTCTCGCACGATACCATTTTCTGATGCCGATCTGGAACTGGGTTCATTTCGCTTGAACAGTCAGGCTCTATGGGTAATTTGTGTTTCCCTTGCTTTGATCGTAGCGTTATTTCTGATGTTTGAACGGACGTTGTATGGTAAGGCTTTGCGCGCTGCTGCAATGAATCGCATGGGAGCACGTTTAATGGGAATTTCTCCTGTATTTGCAGGTAAGGCTATGTTCTTTCTGGCAGCACTGATTGGGGTGATGTCGGGCATACTCATTGCCCCTATTACTACCATTTACTATGATTCAGGGTTTTTGATCAGCCTCAAGGGCTTTGTCGGCGCCATCATTGGTGGGTTGGTGAGTTATCCAGTAGCAGCCGTCGGCGCGGTATTTGTGGGAGTCATTGAGGCATTCTCCACGTTTTGGGCAAGTACGTACAAAGAAATTATTGTATTCGTACTGATTATTCCTGTGTTGTTATGGCGTTCACTATCGAGTCGTCACGTGGAGGAAGACGAATGAAAAAAGCAATTTCTTCCCAAACGATATTGCTGATATTTATCGTATTGCTGATTGTAGCGCCGTTTGTACTGAGTTCTTTTGATGTCACCTTGCTCAATAATATTGGGTTGAGTTCTTTGGTGGTGTTGGGGCTGGTATTGTTGACCGGCGTGGCTGGCTTGACTAGTTTCGGTCAGGCGGCCTTTGTCGGTATTGGTGCCTATACATCAGCTGCTTTAACAAGTGGGGCATTGAATTTGCCGCATGATGTCATGTGGTTGCAGTCACCCTGGGTTGCCTTGATTGTGGCATTGCTACTGACAGTACTATTGGCGTTGCTATTGGGGGGACTCACGTTGAAGTTGTCTGGCCATTACTTACCCTTAGGGACAATTGCCTGGGGCATCAGTCTTTATTTTCTATTCGGTACGCTGCAAACTTTAGGTGGACAAAGCGGAATGTCCGGTATTCCACCGATTTCTCTGTTTGGTTTTGCGCTCGTCAGTGATCGCATGATTTATGGCGTGATCTGGATTGCTGTTATTGCTGCAGCATACGCATTGCTCAATCTGCTGAATTCGCGCGAGGGACGTGCTATTCGTGCTCTCAAGGGCGGCATAGTGATGGCAGAAGCGATGGGGATCAATACGGCGCGCTCAAGGGTCATTATCTTTGTACTAGCAGCATTGCTGGCGGCGTTATCAGGCTGGTTGTATGTACATATGCAGCGTTTTATTAATCCCTCCCCCTTCAGTCTGCAATTCGGGATTGATTACCTGTTTATGGCCGTGCTGGGTGGTGCCAGTCATATTTGGGGAGCATTACTTGGTGCCGGATTGATTGTTATTCTGAAAGAATGGCTGCAAGGAATACTCCCAGTCTTGCTGGGACGTACAGGAAATTTTGAGAATATTGTATTTGGTGTATTGCTCATTGTGATGTTGCAACGTTCGCGTGATGGTGTCTGGCCATTCATTGCGAGATGGATACCTGTGCGTACCAAACAGATCACGATTAACAGGCAGGCCTTGCCACTGTTGCGGCGGACGATGCCGAATCCAGGAGAAGTGGTGCTGGATGTGCGTGAAGTGACACGGAAATTTGGTGGCTTGGTCGCCAACAACCAAATGAGTCTGAAAGTATTTACAGGAGAGGTGTTGGCATTGATTGGGCCTAATGGCGCGGGGAAATCGACGTTGTTTAATCAGATTTCTGGTATCGATACCCCGACTGCAGGGACGGTGTTATTTCGTGGCTATGATGTTACTGGTAAAGGTTCGCGGCACATTGCCAGTCTTGGCATGAGTCGGAGTTTCCAGCATGTTCGCCTGTTACCAGGAATGTCAGTTCTGGAAAATGTAGCGATAGGCGCACATTTGCGAGGCAGGCGTGGTGTGTTGTCATCGATATTAAGATTGGATCGGGAGGAGGAAGCGCGCTTGCTTGCAGAGGCAGCACGCCAAATTGAGCGCGTCGGTCTTCAAGATCAGATGTATACCGCAGCAGGATCGCTTTCGCTTGGGCAGCAACGTATTTTGGAAATTGCTCGTGCTTTGGCCTCCGACCCTTGTGTATTGCTGCTGGATGAACCTGCTGCCGGTTTGCGGCTTGGAGAAAAGCAGGCACTTGGCAGTCTATTGCGTAAATTGCGCACTGAAGGAATGGCGATTTTGTTAGTGGAACATGATATGGACTTTGTGATGGAACTGGTCGACCGTGTGGTTGTGATGGACTTCGGACAGAAAATTGCTGAAGGCCTACCCGATCAGATACAGAACAATCCCGCAGTGTTAGAAGCTTATCTGGGAGTCAGTGATGACACATAATGTTTTGGAAGTACATCACTTGACTGCAGCGTATGGCAAGGTACAGGTGCTATCCGATGTGAATGTCCATGTTGAAGAGGGCAAGATCGTTACCGTGATTGGTCCTAATGGCGCGGGCAAAACTACATTACTTTCCGCCATTATGGGAGTATTACCATCGGGAGGAGAAATTCTGTTTGATGGAACTGTGAGACATGCACCAGAAGTTGAACAAATGGTTGCTGCAGGCATGACATTGGTGCCCGAAAAGCGAGAACTATTTAGTGAGATGCGCGTCGAAGATAACCTTTTATTAGGCGCGTTTTATCGATACCGGAAACGACAGCGTGATTTTTTACAGACATTGGAAGAAGTGTATGTGTTGTTTCCGCGATTGCGTGAACGAAAAACACAATTTTCAGGAACATTATCTGGAGGTGAGCGTCAAATGCTTGCTGTAGGACGTGCATTGATGGCAAAACCACGACTGTTAATGCTTGATGAGCCCAGTCTTGGCTTGGCGCCACTGATTGTACGAGATATTTTCCGTATTATTGCCGAATTGCGCAGGCGAGGTGTTTCGATTTTATTGGTAGAGCAGAATGCACGTGCTGCATTGCAGGTGGCTGATTATGGATATGTGCTGGAGAATGGTGAAATCAAAATGCATGGACTTGCCAGCGAATTGGCGCATGATCGACGCGTGATTGATGCTTATCTGGGATTGAGTGGAAGGCATCAGGATCGTTTGGCAGTATAACCTTCCAGATTGTGTATGGTATTACCATGTTATTTGAAGTGGAAATGAAGTATGGATAAGTGCAAAAAAATGCGTATCTGTATTGCAGGTGCTGGAGCTATTGGTGGCACGCTGGCAGTACGACTGACCGCTGCAGGACAGCAGGTGAATGTCTTGGCACGTGGTAGTACTTTGCAGGTGATACAAACGCAAGGGCTGACATTGCATGACCAGCATGGCGTAACGCATAGTATGCTTCA
>JAATGO010000269.1 GCA_015654605.1 Betaproteobacteria bacterium | reverse complement strand
GGCAACACCATGTCCCTTGTACGCAACATATCTGCCATTTCTGCTGCTAGCCTTATCAGGTTAGAATGCGCTGCACTTTGATTGGTCATACGTAATGTATATATCTGCATACCTGCAATACCTACGACACCCAGTGAAAGAATGAAGAGCGTGATGAGAACTTCCATCAAAGCAAATCCATAAGAAATGGAGAGGCAATGTGGAAGCCGATGAGTACGCTGGAGAGGAATCTGACGAAAATACCGATACGTTATTGGTAGAAAAGACATTACATCAATATCCAGGAGAAAAAATAATGACTACGAAGGTAAATTGGATGAATTTTCCTCGCCAGCATGGATAGCGGAGAGTCTATTCCGGAATACAATTTCTATATTTATCTTGTTATATTAGTAAGACCAACATCACCTTGGATTTGTTGCAAGGAAAAAATATTATCTACAAATATCGCTATATATTGAAACCAATAAAATATTTTTTATAATTTTTTCTTCAATAGTTTCAAATAAAGAAATCTATCATCAAGGAATGATGGAAGTAAGGCCTGAGAGAAATAATGCATGGGAAAAATAGAGAAGAGAATATTTCTCTGGCCACCTTTAAGAAATAGGCTCTGCGAAGTTTTCTCTATCTGGCATATCTATCCACTATAAAGTCGCAGTAATACCCCCATCCACATATAGGATGTGTCCGTTCACAAACCTTGATGCATCACTGGCTAAAAAGACTGCAGCACCGACCAATTCATCAACATCTCCCCAACGACGTGCGGGTGTTCTCCCAATGAGCCATTCCGTGAATTTTTCATCTTCCACTAAAGCAGAATTCATTTCTGTTTTGAAGTAGCCAGGTCCAATCCCATTGACTTGCAAGCCATGCTTACCCCAATCGATTGCCATCCCTTTCGTGAGCATTTTTACCGCCCCTTTGGTGGCTGTGTAAGGCGCGATATTGGAACGTCCCAGCTCACTTTGTACCGAGCAGATATTAATAATTTTACCTCGCTGCCTTGGGATCATTCTTTTTGCCACTGCATGCGCAGTAAAGAAAACACTATCTACATTAGTACCAAATAATGCATGCCAGTCGGCCTCAGAAAATGTTTCCAGTGGACCCCGACGCTGTATCCCTGCGTTATTGAATAAAATATCAATCGCACCAATCTTCTGCTCTATCCCATCAATAGCTGTTTCTACTGCAATAGAAGACGTCACATCAAAACATGCCTCGTGAACTGTACATCCTTGAGAACGAAGCTGCTCTGCCATACGAGCCAACTTGTCTGGTGTTCGACCATTAATAATGACTGAAGCACCTGCTACTGCCAATCCACGCGCCAGTGCCAGACCGATACCTCCACTAGAACCCGTAATTAAAGCTCGCTTGCCACTCAATGAAAATTGCTGTAACCCCGCAGGTAATGATGCCATGGTCATCATGTCTCCAATCATTATTCTTGTTAATACATCAGGAAAATAGATTATTTTTTATTGGTATTATCTGCTTTACGCGACTTCAGATCATTTTTTTAATACACACCCTTTTAGAATGCAGCCATATCTCATCCCCTGCATGGCAGTACTATAGCAATACAACAGTACCATCACAACAATATAGCACCATGACGGCACATCATCCCACGCTATCACGCTGGAATGCAGCAAGCGCCAGATATTCTTGTTCCAGTTTATGGGGAATCGCCATGAAAATAGGATGCAGACGTGCGTAGATATCTACATTCTCTCTAATTGGCGTATGACTTTTTATTACGCCGACCATATCCGAAATCACATCCAGGGACGGTACCATTTTCAGTGCATAGAGACCAAGGACTGCTGCCCCCAAACACGAAGACTCCACACTCTCTGGCACCGCCACCTCACGATTAAAAATATCCGCCATCATCTGACGCCACAACGCAGAACGGGAAAAACCTCCTGTTGCCATCATTCGTGTCGTGGGGCCGATCAAATCTTCCACGGCCGGTAAAATGCTGTACAAATTAAAAATAACTCCTTCCAGTACTGCCCTTATCATATGTTTTTTACCATGATGCAGCGCAAGACCAAAAAATGAGCCACGTAAGTCTGCATTCCATAACGGCGCCCGCTCACCTGCCATATAAGGATGAAATAACAGACCTTGCGCACCTGGCGTTACCTGTTCGGCAATATCAGTCAATGCATCATAGGGATTGATGTCAGCACGTCTAGCCGCCTCTGACTCCGCTGTCGCCAGCTCGTCACGTACCCAACGGAAAACATTTCCACCGTTATTGACCGGACCACCAACTACCCAATGGTTCTCCGTCAACGCATAGCAAAAGGTACGCCCTGAAGGGTCAGTAACCGGTTTATTAATCACCGTACACATTGCCCCAGAAGTACCAATTGTTACCGCAACTTGTCCTGGATGAATAGCATTGACACCAAGATTGGATAACACACCGTCATTGGCGCCAATAACAAAAGGAATATCGCTGTGCAAACCTAACTGTTGTGCCCGATCCTTGTCCAATCCTTGAAGACAAAAAGTTGTTGGTACTGGTTCTGATAGGCGTTCTCTGGATAAGCCAAGCAATGCTAACGCACCTTCATCCCAATCTAGTTGCTGCAGATTAAACATCCCCGTTGCCGATGCGATGGAATAGTCAACGAGCCAACGCCCAAACAATCTAAAAAAGACATATTCCTTGACTCCAACAAACCTAGCTGCCTTGGCAAACAACTCTGGTTGCTCATCACGCAACCACATCAGCTTGCATAATGGAGACATCGGGTGAATCGGCGTCCCAGTTCGTTGATAAATCGCATTTCCACCTAACTCATGGCGAATACGTACTGCCCATGGACTGGCACGATTATCCGCCCAGGTGAAACTGTTTGTCAGTGGTTGACCATCAATATCAACTGCCAACACACTATGCATTGCGGCACTAAATGAGACAAGTACAATATTCCTGGCACTGATTTTTGCATTGCTCACGGCACCAGCAATCGATTTCAATACCGCCTGATAAATCTCTTCTGGACGCTGCTCAGCCATACCAGGCACTGTACACAACAAGGGATATTCAATCGCATGTCCTGCAACAACCTTGCCATCCAACGTAAATACCACTGCCTTGGTACTACTAGTGCCAATATCAACGCCAAGCATAAAACTAGCAACAGAGGATGCTAACTGGGTCATAAGTTCTATCAAAATATCATCGCCATGTCGTATATCATTTGTACACGACATCACCTGCAGCAACGACTATCTTTTTTCCTTTCACACTACCAGATTTAATAACATGATCAAGACGATCGCCACAATGGAAATGATCGTTTCCATCGCACTCCATGTCTTGAGAGTTTCTCCAACACTCATGTTGAAATATTCCTTGACCATCCAGAAGCCGGCGTCATTAACATGAGAAAAAATCAAAGAACCAGCACCTGTTGCAAGAACCAATAATTCGCGGTTAGTACCAGGAATAAGTGTCACCAACGGTGCCACAATGCCTGCTCCGGTGATAGTGGCGACTGTCGCAGAGCCCGTTGCCACACGAATCACTGCCGCTACAAACCAGGCCAGCAGCAGAGGAGATATCTGTGCATGTACGGCCATTTCTCCAATTGCCGTGCCCACACCGCTATTAACCAGCATTTGTTTGAATCCGCCCCCAGCACCAATAATCAAAATGATGACAGCGGTTGGCGCCAAGCTCTTATCGAGAAATCTCAACACTTCCTGGCGCGTGAATCCTCGTGCGATCCCAAACGTATATAACGCCAGCAACACTGCTGCTAATAACGCGACGATAGGGTTGCCAATGAAATCCATCAAATTACGTATGGCATGACCATCTGGCAATGCAATGTCTACAAAAGTTTTCAATAACATCAAAAAAACCGGCAATAACACTGTTACCAATGTAATGCCAAAACCTGGCATCTCTTTTGGCTGCGTTTCGCTGGTAAATTGTGCCGCCAGATCTTCTGAAGGGTTGCTGGCGACATACTTGGAGATAAATGAACCAAACATAGGGCCTGCGATCACCACAGTTGGCAAACCGATCAAAAATCCATAAAAAATAGTTTTCCCAATATCGGCACCAAACACGCCAATAGCAAGCAATGGGCCTGGATGAGGAGGGATCAAACCGTGCATCACGGAGAGGCTGGCCAACATCGGGATTCCGATTTTGAGCAAAGACACTCCAGAACGACGTGCCACGATAAACACCAGAGGAATCAGTAGGACAAACCCAATTTCAAAAAATAAGGGAATCCCGACTAAAAATGCACCAACCATCATTGCCCAATGTACGTTTTCTCGTCCGAAAGCACGCACTAATGTTTGAGCAATCTGATC
>JAATGO010000286.1 GCA_015654605.1 Betaproteobacteria bacterium | reverse complement strand
TTTTTCAGGACCCCTATGCATCTCTCAATCCTCGTTTGCGAGTGCAGGACATTGTTGGTGAGGCACCTGTTGTGCACGGGATGGTAGATGCGGCAGATAAAAAAGCCTATGTCACGCATATGCTTGAGCGCGTAGGGTTAAGTGCCGATATGTTGCGACGATTTCCTCATCAGTTTTCTGGGGGGCAGCGTGCGCGTGTAGGTATTGCGCGTGCACTTGCTGTCAATCCGGAATTTCTAGTGTGTGATGAAGCTGTCGCAGCACTTGACGTGTCTGTGCAGGCGCAGGTGTTGAATTTATTTATCAAGCTGCGTGATGAATTACATTTAACTTATCTTTTTATCAGTCACGATTTGGGAGTAGTACGGCATATTTCAGATCGTGTGGCTATTATGTATCTGGGGAAGCTGGTTGAAATTGCAGCAGCGAGCACTATTTTTTCGCATGCCAATCATCCGTATACACAGGCATTACTGGAGTCTGCACCAAAGATGAAAATAGGTAAAACAGCCTATTTTGCTGTACAAGGCGAGATACCATCCCCGTTACATCCACCTGCTGGTTGCCATTTTCATCCACGCTGCCCACATGCTATGTTGCGTTGCAACACGGAGAAGCCATTATTAAAAGAAATAGCCGTTGGCCATTTTTCCGCTTGTCATCTCAATGATGGGTTGTGATATATGACATCATCCTATGTCGTTGTGCGACACCTTGTTTTACGAAGAGTGGTGTGAGTGCGTACGGCTAGAAGCGAGAGTGGGAGAGCTTGTTACGATATGTTATCAGATAGAAGACCCTAGCAAAATGGATAGATGAAATAAGATATTTTTTCGAAATATTGAAAAGAATGATAAAAAAATCACCAAAAAGCTTGCTCTTGGCGTAATAGCTAGCTAGGATCTGAATAAAGAAAAACACAATCGTGCTTTTTTATTCTAGATAATATGTGCAACAGCGCTTGCGAGTGCGATTTGCATTGGAGACAAAGGTAATAACATGAATAAATTGTGGCTAGCTTCTTACCCTGAAGGCGTTCCTGCTGAGATTGATGTAACAAAATACAGTTCTTTGACGGCGCTAATGGATCTCGCTTTTACCAAATACGCTGAGCGTCATGCTTATGTGTGTATGGGAAAATATTTGACTTATCGAGAAATTAATACCATGTCTAGTACCTTGGCCGCATGGTTGCAAGGGACTGGCTTGAAAAAGGGGGCTAGAGTTGCCGTCATGATGCCCAATGTACTGCAGTATCCTATAGCGACTGCTGCTATTTTGCGTGCTGGATTTTGTGTCGTGAATGTGAATCCATTGTATACGCCGCGTGAGCTTGAACATCAATTGCAAGATTCGGGGGCAGAGGCAATTTTTGTTTTAGAGAATTTCGCAATTACGCTGCAGAAAGTGATCCAGAATACCGCCATCAAACATGTCGTGATTGCTTCCATGGGGGAGTTACTTCCGACTATCAAAGGAAGTATTGTCAATTTTGTCGTGCGTCATATCAAGAAGCTGGTACCACCATTTTCTTTGCCTCACGCGATCTCATTTCGGCAAGCACTAGAGCAAGGCAATGGAAAACAGCATATAGAAGTCCCTCTCTCAGGCGATGAGATCGCTTTTCTGCAGTACACAGGGGGAACGACAGGTGTGGCGAAGGGCGCGATGCTGAGCCATCGTAATCTGGTGGCAAACGTATTACAAGCAGAGGCTTGGTTAATGCCTGCTTTGCGGAAAGATCTGCAAACGGAGCAACTAGTATTTGTCTGTGCCTTGCCGCTTTATCATATTTTTGCATTAACAGTATGCAGCTTGTCGGGAACACATGAAGGTGCTTTGAATGTGTTGATTCCGAATCCACGTGATATTTCAGGATTAGTTAAAGAATTGTCAAAATACAAAGTCAACACATTCCCTGCAGTGAATACCTTGTATAACGCACTGCTGAACAATCCTGATTTCGCCAAATTGGATTTCTCAAGTTATCGATGCTGTATTGGCGGTGGTAGCGCAGTACAAAAGGTAGTCGCAGACAGATGGAAGAAGTTGACTGGCTGCCCGATCATTGAAGGGTATGGCTTGTCGGAAACGTCGCCAATCGCATGTGCAAATCCCTGTACGATTGACGAGTATACCGGCACCATCGGGTTGCCATTACCGTCAACTGACATCGCAATTCTAGATGATAATAATCAGCCGGTTCCATTGGGACAAGCAGGAGAAATCTGTATCCGAGGTCCGCAAGTCATGAAGGGATACTGGAACCGTGCGGATGAAACTGCAAAGGTGATAACTGCAGATGGATTCTTTAAATCTGGCGATATTGGCATCATGGACGAGCGTGGTTATACCAAGATAGTGGATCGCAAAAAAGACATGATTCTAGTGTCTGGTTTTAATGTTTACCCGAATGAAATAGAAGCAGTGGTAGCGGAATATCCGGGGGTGCTTGAGGTTGCCTGTATTGGTGTCCCTGATGGAAATACAGGAGAAGCTGTTAAATTATTTGTTGTGCGCAAAGATCCATCGATTACAGAGGCACAAATTATTGCTTATTGTCGACAACAGTTAACAGCATATAAGAAACCTAAATATGTTGAGTTTCGCGATGAGCTTCCCAAGAGTAATGTCGGTAAAATACTGCGACGAGAGTTGAGAGAACTGCAAGAAAAGGCTGCGTAATCACATCAGATATTGATGATGCATCTTTGGATGGGAAAGAGGGGGGGGGCTCTATGTATTTAGCATGTCGCCGGCAACTTAGGATGGATTGGGCGGAAGGGTAATACTGCATCATGAAACAATCGTTTGTGCAATAATGATGAGAACGCATCACATGCTTATTGATGAAATGAGTTCTGATAATGGCAAGTGACGACGTAGCTATATGCGAGCCTGTACAAGGAAAAGAAAATATTGGGAGCATTGCAGAATAAGTTACAGGCGAGACCAAAAATAGACTACACGTCAAATAGACTTATTGTCATTCCATGTGGAAATAATCGGTGTGCCTTACAGAAAACTAGCGCCACATAAAAACACGTCATTATTAGCACATCAGCACATCAGCACATCAGCACATCAGCACATCAGCACATCAGCACATCAGCA
>JAATGO010000212.1 GCA_015654605.1 Betaproteobacteria bacterium | reverse complement strand
GACGACGTGGGTTCATCGAGCAAAATTAGATCTGGCTTCAAAACAATAGCACGTGCAATCGCAATGCGTTGTCGCTGCCCTCCAGAAAATTCATGTGGATAGCGTGACAGAATTTGAGCAGATAAACCGACCTCATTTAGCACGGCGATAATAGCAGCACGCCTCTGTGCAGGGCTCTGCTGCGGCTGATGCAATGCCAATCCTTCACCAATGATTTGTTCAATCGTCTGTCGTGGAGAAAGCGAAGCATAGGGATCTTGAAACACCACTTGCATACGTGCCCGCAAACGACGCATAGCACGCTCAGGCATGGCACTAAGGACTTGGCCGTCAAATGTAATTTTGCCATGTACTGTTGCTGCCGATAAACGCAGTAGCGCCATACCCAAGGTAGATTTGCCTGAGCCTGATTCCCCTACAATGCCCAGTGTTTCCCCTCTTTTTAATGTGAGATCGATCGCATCAACCGCCATAAATTTCTGCTGGTGAAACCATCCCCGACGTTGGGAAAAGGTACATTCTAATTTTTCTGCGGCAAGCAATACTGGCGCTTGCTGCTGCACATCCACAATATTGCGCTGCGGTTGGCTATCAAGTAACTTGCGTGTATAAGCCTGCTGCGGGTGAGCAAACAGAGTGGCTACAGCACCGGCCTCAACCACACGTCCCTGCTCCATGACTGCAACACGATCCGCAAAATGACGCACCAGATTCAGGTTATGTGAAATTATCAATACTGCCATGTTTTCATCGCGCTGCAACTGATCGAGTAATGCCAGTATCTGTGCTTGTATTGTCACATCAAGTGCAGTCGTGGGTTCATCAGCAATCAATAAGCGAGGACGACATGCTAATGCCATGGCAATCATGGCGCGTTGCCGCTGCCCTCCTGATAATTGATGCGAGTAAGCTTGTGCACACCGGCTGGGCTCTGTAATCCCTGTTTTCTCCAACAATGACACTGTCCGACGTGCGGCGTTCTTGGCACTCAAGCCTTCATGTTGCATCAACACTTCTGCAATCTGATTCCCAATCGTGAATAGAGGATTGAGTGCGGTCATTGGCTCCTGAAAAATGATGGCAATATCTTTACCACGTAGCCGACGCATTGCACGTTCATCTTTGTGCAAAATATCTTGACCATCAAACAGTATTTTTCCACTATATTGCGCATCCTGATTCAATCGCAGTATAGAAAGTGCACTCACTGTTTTCCCTGAGCCTGACTCCCCTACCAGGGCGAGTTTTTCTCCTGCTGCAACACTAAAACTGACATCATTTACCACCGACGTCTCTACCGATGCGTCACCAAATTTCACTGACAAATTTTGCACTTCTAATAAATTCATGCTCGCCTCCGCATATCCATGGCGTTGCGCAAAGCATCTCCGATATTAGTCAATAACAACAAAGTCACCGCCAATACCAAAAAAGTGGACAAAGCAATCCACCAGGCATCCAGATTATTTTTTCCCTGCGCCAGCAATTCACCCAGGCTCGGCGTTGATGGCGGCACACCCAGCCCAAGAAAGTCGAGACTGGTGAGGGCAAGAATCGATGCACTCATGCGGAACGGTAAAAATGTCACCACTGGTGTCAGACTGTTAGGCAAGATATGACGCCAGATAATTTGTAAGCTAGATAGTCCCAGCGCACGTCCAGCCTGAACATACTCCAAATGGCGGTTCCTCAGGAAATCTGCCCGAACATAGTCGGACAAACTCATCCACCCAAACAAGGAAAGCAAAATCAGCAACATGCCTATGCCAGGTTCAAAAATAGAGGAGAAAATAATTAACAGATATAGCTCTGGCATAGCTCCCCATATCTCCATAAATCTCTGGAACAACAAGTCAACTCTTCCTGCAAAATACCCCTGAATGGCTCCAGTAATGATTCCTAACACGATTCCAGTCAAGGTCAGTGCCAATCCAAACAAAATGGATAGTCGAAACCCATAAAGCAAGCGAGCAAAGATATCCCGACCTCGGTCATCTGTTCCCAGCCAATTTTCCTTGGAAGGAGGCGCTGGATTTGGCACAGGTGCAAAATAGTTAATCGTATCGAAGCGGTAATGATTGATTGGATACCAAGCCCAATTCCCATCTTTCTGAAATTGATCACGAATAAATGGATCCAAATAGTCGGCGGGTGAATCAAAATCACCGCCAAACGATTTATCTGAATAGTCATGCAACAAGGGAAATAATAATTGGCCGTGATAAGAGGCAACCAATGGCCTGTTGTTAGAAACCAACTCCGCCATCATACTGATAGCAAAAAACACGGTAAAGATAATCAGGCTGTAATAGCCTCGACGTTTTTTTCGGAAACGCAACCAGACACGGCGCCATGGCGAAACAGAAGCGGAAGTCATCGTATTCATCGAGACAAGCTTTCAAATTGGACGCGTGGATCTACCCATACATAACACAAATCCCCCAGTAGTTTGACCACCAGGCCAATGAGGGTAAACAAATAGAGCGATCCCATGACAACGGGGTAATCCCGTCGCATGACTGACTCATATGAAAGCAAACCTAACCCATCAAGAGAAAACAAAGTTTCTATTAATAGACTACCGGTAAAAAAAGCACCAATAAACGCCGCAGGAAACCCGGTTACCAACGGAACAAGCGCATTACGAAAAATATGTTTGTACAAAATCTTTCTTTCACTCAATCCTTTAGATCTGGCTGTCAGTACATATTGTTTTCTAATTTCGTCAAGGAATGTATTTTTGGTCAGCATCGTCATCACAGCAAAGCTGCCCACCACGGAAGCAAACACTGGCAAAGTGATGTGCCACAAATAGTCTTTGACCTTGCCTAGCACAGAAAGCGTCTCCCAGTTATCAGAAGTTAAACCACGCAAAGGGAACCACTGCAGGAAACTTCCTCCGCCAAACATCACCAGTAAAAAGACTCCCAATACAAAACCTGGAATTGAATATCCAATCAACACCACAATACTAGTAATAGAGTCAAAGCGACTACCTTCGCGTACCGCCTTGGCAATGCCTAGCGGCACTGATATCAGGTAAGTCAGAAAAAACGTCCACAAGCCCAAAGTAATGGAAACAGGTAATTTTGATTTGATGAGTGTCCAGACATCCGCATGGTGGTAAAAACTTGTTCCAAGATCAAAATGCAAAAAACCTTTGAGCATATTCCAGAAACGCGTCACGGGAGGTTTATCAAAGCCATATAAGGCTTGTATTTCCTTGATCTGTTCTGCGTCTACCCCTTGCCTACCACGATAACCGACAGCACCACTGCCCGAAGCTTCGCCGGGACCTCCACGACCCTTCATGGCAATCAAAGCCT
>JAATGO010000006.1 GCA_015654605.1 Betaproteobacteria bacterium | reverse complement strand
GCTTCGCTCATCACTTCACGCACCCGCTGCAAGCTTTGCTCAATCGAACAGTTAATGTTCGCTTTGGAGAAAGCTTCAGATGCAGAAATAAAGACCGCAATTTCCGTGGCTCCGCAGGCCAATGCATTAACAAGCCCCTTAAGATTTGGAACCAATACCGGATAGTCGACCCCTTGATCTTTTTTAAGACCTTGCATAATTTCAGCATGGTCTGACATTTGTGGAATAGCCCGTGGGGAGACGAAGCTTGTTGCTTCAATTTTTTTCAGCCCAGACGCAACAAGCTGATCGATCAGAGTCAGCTTTACCTGTGTCGGGACCATCGTCTTTTCAGCTTGTAAACCATCTCGCGGCCCAACCTCCACAATGTCGGCTCTGGCTGGATAGTTGTACGTACTCATTGCCACCCTCCGTGGAGATATCGATCTGTAAATTTCATGCTGCACGCGATCTGATTGCGCCATATTTCAACATGTCAGCGATCTTTTCTGGTTGATAACCAATTTCACTGAGAATTTGCTCACTATGTTCGCCTAGCCTGGGTGCGGGCAAGCGAATACTCGACGGCGTAGTTGACCATTTCGTCGGCACATCCATGACGCGAATGCGTCCCTCAGTCGGATGCTCATGAATTTGAAAAAAATTGCAGGCTTCCAAATGTTGATCCGCAAGGAGTGACTCAATGGTATGCATTGGTGCCACCGGAATATCGGACTGTGTGAGCTTTTCAAACCACTCTGCTGTTGTTCCTGTCCGAATGGTGTCGGCGACTAGCTGATACAACTCATTGATATTTTCAGTACGCCCTGCCATGGTTGAAAAACGAGGGTCATTTTTCGTACTGTCCTGCAAATCTGCTAATGCAAAAAAATCGATCCAGTGCTTGTCTGTGTAGGGTAACACGCACAGATATCCGTCCTTAGTAGCAAACGGCTTGCGCTCTGGGGACATAAGCCGAGCGTAGCCAGTGGAGCCAGTGGCCGGAATGAACGTTTCCCCATAAAGATTATCTCCCAGCATGAACTGCGCCATTGTTTCAAACATGGGAATATCCACCATCTGCCCCTCACCACTTCGGGCGACGTGCAACAAAGCAGCAGTGATAGCACCTACTGCGTATAAGCCGACGGTACGATCACATAAGTTTGCCGGCACAAAGCTCGGCGCATTGCCAGTGGCTCGAGCATAAGTGGCAGGGTATCCGCTAAGCCCCTGAATCAAATCATCATAAGCGGGATTATTGGCATATGGACCATTTCGGCCGAAGCCGAACATGCCAGCGTAAACAATTTTTGGGTTGCGTTTAGATACGTCTTCATAGCTCAGGCCCAACCTATTCATCGCCTGCGGCCGCACATTGTAAGCAAGAACATCGGCTGACTCACACAGTTTAAGAAGCGCCTCAAGACCTTCTTCGGTTTTGAGATCGAGCGTAATGCTTCGTTTGTTTCGATTTAAATGTAAGAAAATCGGGCCCATACCGCGATGCCGACCTGGGCCTGCATAACGCAGCGAATCACCATTTGGCGTCTCTACCTTGATGACATCCGCACCCATGTCTCCCAATATTTGCGTGGCATACGGCCCCATCACGACGGTGGTTAGATCGATAATACGGATTCCGGCTAAAGGGCCGCTTGCATGAGAAGTCATTAACTTAGTA
The DNA here is from genome assembly GCA_015654605.1 of Betaproteobacteria bacterium. The sequence goes on along the minus strand of JAATGO010000006.1, from coordinate 3,468 downwards.
GGGAAAATTGAAGATCAATTCGAAAAGGCTGTTTTTTCAGATAACCAAGCAAAACCCGCAACAGCTCATCGAATGACTTTTGCAGGATCTTCGCCGTACGGCGGGGAATAAATCACCATCAGCTTGATCGGCTTGTCGCTAGTTGCAGTAAACACATGGGGGGTATCCGCTGGAAAGAAGCAGCAATCGCCTGCCACCATCTCTTTGCGTTCGCCACCCACTTCTGCGACTGCTGTGCCTTCCAGCAGGTAACAGACTTGTTCGATACCCGGATGGGCATGTGGCAGCGCACCCTGATTTTTTTCAATAACACCGATCAGTACTTCTACTTGCTTGGCACCGACAGTCTCTTCAGAAATCAGTCGATAGTTACTGGTTCCATGGTGGTTGGCTGGATGGTATGGCACTACGTCTTCCATCTTGATGAAATGGCTTTTTGGCATGACGATCCTTAAAAATTCGTATGAGCTGATGAGGCTGTTCAAGCCGTGACCAACCTCAGTTGATGAATTTTAGAATGCAGGATAACGTGTGTATAATATTATTAAAGTCTGATTCCATATTAAAAATCATATGATTACCTCTAGGCTTCTTACTCAATTCATCGTCTTGGCTGAAGAATTGCATTTTGGAAAAGCAGCGAAACGCTTGCATATGTCTCAGCCACCGCTGAGTCAGGCGATCAATCGCTTGGAACAATTATTAAACGTGGAATTGCTGACTCGTACCAACAGGTCAGTTTCGTTAACCGATGCTGGCAAGACATTCTTGGAAGAAGCGCAATTCCTGCTTATGCGGCAGGCCCAGGCAATCAGCAACACGCGACATGCGGCAACGGGAATAGCCGGCACTATTTCGATCGGGTTCGTTGGCTCAGTGAGTTATGGGTTACTGCCAGAAATGCTGACAAAGTTTCATACACTGGTACCTGATGTCATTTTCGATTTGAAGGAATATACATCGATCGAACAGATTCATGAATTACAGGCGAAGCGGATTGATGTAGGGATCATACGTACGCCAATTTTTGACGCAGGTGATTTAACGCTGAAAGTCATCAAAAAAGAAAGAATGATCGCGGTATTACCAATTACTCACCCGCTGGCGCAGCGAAAATCCATTCGCCTTGCCACTTTGTCCAATGAAAAATTCATGATGTTTCCGCCAAATAAAGTCTTTAGTCTTTACACAAAGACGTTATTTGCATGCCAGGCTGCAGGATTCAGTCCGCGTGTATCTCTTGAATCCTGGCAGATGCCAACCATGGTGAGTCTAGTCGCTGCTGGAGTTGGCATCGCCCTATTGCCTGAGCAAATCAAAAACATCCCTCATCCAGGGGTTAAGTATTGTTCTTTGACAGATCAAATGGATCATTTAGAGCTCGATATTGCTCTAGCATGGCGATCGGAAAATACATCTCGTTTGGTGAAGCGATTTGTGGAGACAATGTAACTATGACGTCACTGCCAATCTGACTACCAGAAATCAGACACCGCATCAGATGCTATATGCATAAGGGAGGAGACTGTGCATGCTTACTCACACCAAACAGTCCGATGCTATTGATCCACCAACGATATACCAATATCTCCGCATCAATATGCTTGCTCTTCAATAACTTGCCTGATCTTGATTAGCGCCTGTCGAAGTGTATCCAAATCAACTGAGCCAAGTGCCAAGCGAATTGCGTGCGGCACTTGCGTCGACACCGAAAATGGCTCCGCTATTGAAACAGAAATGTTATGAAACATTAGCTCCTTGGCGACTCTGTCTGCTCGAACATCCTCGGCGAATGGAAACCAAATAAAATAAGACGCTGGATGGCTAACATAATGAAGTCCCTTGAAAACTTTAGCGGCAATAGCCTGTCGGCGCATTGCGTCCTGGCGCTTCTCTTTCTCAAGACGTGTAACAGTTCCGTCTTCAAGCCAACCACACACAATTGCCGTCATCACCCCAGCAGTATTCCAGGTTGTCGCTCTAATGGCACGTTCAATTTTTGGTACCCATTTCATCGGTGCGACAACAAATCCGACCCGAAGACCAGTGGCAACATTTTTTGAAAACCCCGATACATACACAGTATTCTCAGGACAAAGCGCTGCCAATGGTGGCGGGGGATTCTCTGCCAAAAAAGCATAGGCCGCGTCTTCAATAATTAATAGGCTATGCTGGCATGCAATTGCAGCCAGTTTCTTTCTCCAACTTAAACTTATTACCCATCCTAAGGGGTTATGTAGTGTCGGTTGAACATACACGGCTCGCACTCGACGCTTTTTACATAGTATCTCCAGCGAGTTCAGGTCAAAACCCGCCCCATCAGCAGGAAGCGGTACCAACTCTATACAATGTGATTCTGCGAGCACTTTACATCCTGGATAGGTCAAAGCATCAGTTGCTACTATGTCTCCGGGTCTCAATAATGCCATGACAGTTGTTGCCAACCCGTGCTGTGCTCCATCAACAATCATGACCTGCTCTCCACTTACAGAAAGACCTCGACTGACCAAGTGGCTAGCAATGGCTGCGCGCTCATGTGAGCGCCCGCCATGTGGCTGGTAGCGTAAAAATGCTTCAATATCTCCCGATGCAGCAACTCGACGTAGGGCAGCACGTAGCAACTCAGCCTGACCTAATAACGATGGATAATTAAAGTTCAAATCCACCATATCTGCCGCAACAGCCTGTTGATCAATACCTAGACCAAACGGAAGTAAAGTCTCTCTGACGAAGGTACCTCGACCTGTTTCTCATACGACCAACCCCATCGCTTCAAGCTCCGCATAAATGCGCGTAGCCGTGACAAGAGCAAACCCTCCTTCAGCGGCAAGCTGCCGATGTGTTGGCAGTCGCGTTCCTGGCGGTAAATGTCCAGACTGAATATCGGCAGCAAATGTATCTACTAACTCTTTATACCTAGCACGAGCCATACATTGTATCCATTACAATAATTTTATTGTATTGTATATTTTTTTTACAATATCCTCCACTCATTCACTCTTTTTGATAGCCTTCGCCATGCATATTGCCATTCTTACATTTGAAGGCTTCAATGAACTTTAATTCCTTATCGCACTCGGCATTCTCAATCATATCAAGAAACCTGACTGGCAAGTTTCCATCGCCAGTCCTTCGATACGAGTTCGATCAATGAACGGCGTTGTTCTCGAAGCACAAACCTCTCTTGCCGAAGCATCAAAAGCCGATGCTGTGATTATTGGAAGTGGACTACAAACGAGAGAGGTTGTTGCCAACACATCTCTGATGGCGCAACTGCAATTGGATCCGTCCCGACAGCTGCTTGGAGCACAATGTTCTGGCACGTTAGTGCTAGCAAAGTTAGGTCTGCTCAACACCATTCCTGCTTGTACGGATTTGACGACGAAACCTTGGGTGCAAGAAGCCAGAGTTAATGTGTTAAACCAGCCATTTTTTGCCAAGGGGAATATAGCAACTGAAGGGGGATGT
>JAATGO010000106.1 GCA_015654605.1 Betaproteobacteria bacterium | reverse complement strand
TTACAATATGACCCCCGCATTGTGGGTGGTTATTTTTGTAATCACAATTGTGGATAACCACAATCGAGAATTGCTGCATTGCAGCCAAAAAATATACAGCCGATACTGATCACAACAGACAAACGCTCACAAGCATAATGCCTCACTGCACCATATAAGATGGCTGCATTTATACAAAATATTGATTCCATTCAATATCTTGATCAACACCTGCTCATTTCTCTGACAACGATCTCTGCACCTGCCAACAAAACACCAGAACGTATTTTTTTCTGCATGTACTCTCCTTTTAGAGTACATTTCCAAACACATTTCACTTATTAATCCTCTGGGGTACGATTGCACATGGAAATACCGATTACTTTATCTATCCTGGACACTCTCATATCTACCATGCTCAGCTTAACTAGATTGTAGTTTCTGTGATTTACGGCACTTGCCTCTAATGACCTCTCCCCTACTTTCCCATCAGCCCACAGTCTTTTCTCCCAGCCGCAAACATCTACTGCGCTGGATTATCCCTACTTTGCTGGTGCTTCTATTTTTGTTCACGCTAGTTGGACTACCATATCAAGCACAACAAATGGAAACTAGCGAGCGACAAGAACAATTGATTGCTGACTCACTATGGGTGGAGCAAGCAATACGCTTCCAGCTGGATAGAGACGAAGAAAATATGCGTTTGACTGCGCGTGACATCATCAATGGGCAATTAGAGAAAGCACAGTTCCGCAATCGGCTGAACACGCTTCTGAGAAATAATCGTGAGTTCTATCGTGTGGTCTGGCTAGATGCAAATGGTAACAGCGTCGCTTCAACGGATGACACGTCCAGCAAACGCTCGGAATTAACTTCTATCTCACGACAAACTGAAGAACATACCCGCAGTATACAACTACCCCTCTATAGTGCTCCTGTTACCGATGCCAATTCTATCGCTCCCATGCTTATGGAATATCACGTCCCATTATTCCTGCATCAACAATATGCAGGTAGCCTCATTGCCAGTTTTTCTGTTGCCCAGATTCTCAATGAAATGGTGCCATGGTGGTTTGCGCAGGACAACGAAATCATCCTCACTGATCTGGATGACAAAACGATTGCTCGCCGTGCTTCTGGTGGCTCAGGTCTGAATGTCTATAGCTATAGCCGAGACCTGGAACTTCCTGGTCTTACCCTCAGGCTGCATACCAATAGTACCAAAAGTGCTCCCAAACTATTACCGAACCTGCTGGTTGTCTCTGTCATCGTACTGGCACTTGGCTTACTGTGGAGCTTGTGGGCACTATGGCGCGATATCAACCGCCGCCTCACCACCGAAGAAGCACTACAACAAGAAGTCTCGTTTCGTACCGCCATGGAGAACTCTCTGATCACTGGTATGCGCGCGCGCGATCTGGAGGGGCGCATTACCTATGTCAATCCTTCATTCTGCAAAATGGTGGGACTCTCGCAGGAACAACTCGTTGGCACCATACCACCCATGCCTTATTGGGCTCCCGAAGCCATGAATGAATACCAGGAACGTTTTTCCAAAGTATTGGCAGGACGAGTCACCCCACAATTCGAAACCATTTTCCAACGCAATAACGGTGAACGTTTTCCCGTCCTTGTTTTTGAAGCGCCATTAGTTGATCAACATGGCAAGCAGACCGGATGGATGGGTTCCATTTTTGATGTTTCCGACCGCAAACGCGTCGAAGATCTTAATCGCATGCAGGAAGAAAAACTTCAGGCTGGAGCACGTCTAGCAAGCATGGGGGAAATCGCCTCAACACTGGCACATGAACTCAACCAACCTCTGGCTGCGATTTCCAGCTACACAACGGGTGCCTTAAACATGCTCACCAATGACACTGCGGATCCATCCCTATTACAACCCACATTAGAAAAAATTCACACGCAGGCGCAACGAGCAGGTCATGTCATTCGCAGTGTCCATGAATTTGTGAAAAAACGCGAACCAGCACGCCATCCATTACAAATTAAAACCATGCTTGTGAACATTGCTCCACTTATCGAGTTACAGGCACAACAGTTTTATGTTTCTATTCAGACAGACATCCCAGACAAACTTCCGAGCGTACTCGGCGATGTCGTCCTGCTGGAACAGGTGCTATTAAATCTGACTCGAAACGCCATCCAAGCCATGGCAACAAGCCTTCCGGAGCGGCGTATTCTTCGCATTACCGCAAACCTCACAAGCACCACTCCTCCTGAAGTTATCGTGTCCGTCATTGATCAGGGACATGGCATTGCATCAGATGTTGCCGATGCACTATTTTCTCCATTTTTCTCAACTAAGGCAGATGGCATGGGTATGGGACTAAAAATTTGCCGTACGACACTAGAATTTCATGGCAGTACATTAACCTATGCCGATAATCCTGCAGGAGGTACAATCTTTCGCTTTTCTTTGCCTGTGCAAGGAACAGTAACGAAATAGCAGTCAATTGATACAATATTCACTATGCAGTCATTATGTATGCAGCATAAAACTTAAAAAACAAAGCACGCCGGGGATATTCCATGTTGCATATTGTAGATGATGAAGAAATTATCCGAGACTCTCTAGTCTGGCTAGCCGCATCTCGTACCATTACTGCGACTACCTACGCAAGCGGTTCTGCCTTTTTGTCTGCTATGACGATCAACAAAGAGCATTTCTTCGATCCGCAGGGAGAATGTATTTTACTGGATGTCCGCATGCCAGATATTAGTGGCGTAGCCCTGTTTGGCACATTAAAAACACAGGGCTTACTCCATCAACGCCCGGTTATTTTTTTAACCGGCCATGGTGATGTACCCATGGCAGTCGACATGCTCAAGCATGGGGCGTTTGACTTTTTTGAGAAACCGTTCAATGACAATGAATTAATGGATCGTGTACTGGAGGCGCTCCATGCTTCAAGAGAAACTGGTATGCAATATACCATCCAGCTACGCTTGAAAACGCTCTCCCAGAGAGAGCAGGAAGTACTTGATCTGATCCTTGCGGGGAAAATGAACAAAGTCATTGCCGATCAACTTAGTATCAGTATGCGCACAGTAGAAGTCCATCGCGCACATATCTTCGATAAAATGCATGTAAAAACTGCCGTCGAACTGGCACGCCTGCTAAAATAATGCCATGAACGTTGCGACTCTGCTGCTGCCCGACTTTAGCCTTATCATCCTTGGCCTGGTGATTTATCGCATCACCCGCTGGGGAGATGCATTCTGGACTGGCATGGAAAAGATGGTGTATTACCTGCTATTTCCAGCCCTCCTGTTTCATTCTACTGCGCGCCTGCAAATCCATTTAGAAACAACTGGCAAGATGCTGGAAGTCGGTGTGCTGTCTCTCCTTGCTGGTATCGTGCTGACATGGCTTGGCAAATTTCTGATCAAAACCGGCCCAATGATCTACGAATCTGGCATGCAAACTGCATTCCGCTTTAACTCCTACATTGCTCTTGCCATTGCTTCACGCCTAGCTGGAGAAAATGGCATTGGACTCATGGCACTGCTACTTGGATTTGGTGTTCCTTTATGTAATATGGCAGCGGTCCATGCACTCGCCCACAAAAATGGTAATTTGCTACGCGAACTAGCCAAAAACCCTCTACTCATTTCCACTGCCTGCGGCTTACTGTTTAGCTTATTCGGATTGCAGTTACCAGAAGTTGCTAGCGCTGTTCTGTCACGTCTGGGAAATGCCTCCATTGCATTAGGACTACTCATGGTTGGGGCAGGCTTACGTCTTTCCAATGTAAAAGAAAATAAGCTGATGACCGCCTATTTCACCGCCATCAAACTGCTTGCCATTCCTGCTGTCGCATATTTACTTGGCCGTCAGTTTTTACTGCCACCCCGACAATTGCAAATCGTAGTGCTATTTTGTGCTTTGCCCACTGCATCGAGCTGCTATATTCTCGCTGTACGCATGGGAGGGAATGGCCCAGTGACCGCTTTTCTGGTTTCCATTGGTACACTGATGTCTGCGCTGACCATTCCTTTCTGGTTAAGTTTGGTGTATTAGCGCGCGCCAGTCATCAACGGAATCAGC
>JAATGO010000327.1 GCA_015654605.1 Betaproteobacteria bacterium | reverse complement strand
GCAATACCGTACTGTTTCTTTTTTCGTTTGCTGGATAGATCATGCGCCTTTCAACACCTGCCAAACTATTGCTGCCTGCATTTATTGCAGTCAGCCTGGTCGTGGTGCTCCCATTGTTATTTTCTTTGTATACCAGTTTTACTGCATACCGGCTTACCCGTCCAGAAAGCATCAGTAATTTTATCTGGTTTGCTAATTACTTACGCTTGTTGCAGGATAGTGATTTCTGGTGGGCTTTCGGTCGTACCATCTTATTTCTGACTGTTGTACTGAATCTGGAAATGTTGTTTGGTCTTGGTTTGGCTTTGTTAGTCAATCAGGTGACGAGTGGTCAGCGCTTGTTACGTACGATCATGATGTTTCCCATGATGTTCTCTCCGATTCTAGTTGGTTTTCAATTTAAGTTTCTACTTAATGACAACACAGGTGTCGTCAATGCTGTGTTGGAGAAGTGGTTCGGTGTTACTGAAGCGATTCCCTGGCTAGTCAATGGAACGCTGGCATTTATTTCTCTGGCAACGGCAGAGATATGGAATTCGACACCGCTATTTGCCATTCTGTTATTGGCAGGTTTGATGGCGATGCCTAAGGACCCGCTAGAAGCAGCTAAGGTGGATGGTTGCAATAGTTTTCAAGCATTCCGACACGTGACCTTACCATTTCTTATGCCGTTCATCTGGATTGCCATGACTATTCGTTCATTGGATGTCGGTCGTGCTTATGACATCGTAAAAATCATGACCAATGGTGGCCCAGGCGGCCGTACTGAATTGTTATGGACGCTGACTGGACGTATCGCCTATGAAGATGCACGGATGGGATTTGCCAATGCGATGGGTTATATCTCTGTTATTCTTTCTGTGGTCTTTACGATCCATTTTTTCAAAAAACTTAACGCTGCTCGGCGTCATATGGATGGTATGGGAGCATGAACATGACAACTTCTTTCACATCACGTCGCTTGGCACTATGGGTGGGTATTTTTATTGCTATGTGCATTATCTGCTTGCCAGGAATATGGGTGGTATTAAATGCTTTTCGCCCGAATGTAGCGATTCTATCAAACGATAGCCTGCTTAATCTCGATAGTTATAGTTTTCAAAATTTTCGCAATATTTTTGGCTTGGGTGATATGGTGTCCGTGCCAGTACGTGATTATTTTATCAACTCCGTCATTATTTCTGTTGTCAGCACGATAGCGTCATTACTAGTTGGTATCATGGGCGGCTATGCTTTTGCCCGCTTCAATTTCAAATATAAACCTACATTGTTTGTGTCACTCATGTTGAGTCGCGCTATACCTGGTATCGCGTTATCGTTGCCAGTATTTATTATCTGGTCATGGGTTGGCCTGATTGACACCAAGTTAGGGCTAATTCTAGTTTATCTGGCGATGAACGTCCCATTCTCGATTTGGTTGATTGATGGATTTTTCCGGCAGATACCTAATGAGTTGTATCAAGCTGCAGAAATTGATGGTTGCACACGTTGGCAGGCATTCTGGATGGTTGAGTTTCCACTAGCAAAATCTGGCATTGCTTCTGCAGGGATATTTTCTTTTCTGACCTGTTGGAATGAATATGCTCTGGCATCGCAATTGACACGTAGTAGCAGCACCAAGACATTGCCTGTCGGACTGATGGATTTTACTGCGCAGTTCACGATTGATTGGGCAGGAATGTGTGCCATGGCTGTCATCATTATTGTACCTGCATTGATTTTGACATTTATTGTGCAGAAACATCTTATTGCCGGTCTGACTTTTGGTGGCGTTAAATGAGTAACACTGGTGTACACAAACCCCGCCGTATGGGAATGGTGATTGGTATACGTCCTGAAAAAATTGGTGAATATAAAGCACTACACGCAACTTGCTGGCCAGAAATTCTACAGGGGTTACGTGATGCCAATATACGCAACTACACCATTTTTCTACGAGAACCTGAGAACCTTTTGTTTGGTTATTGGGAATATTGTGGCGATGATTTTGAAGCGGATATGCAATCCATTGCTGAACAAGAGGTTACCCAGCGTTGGTGGTCACTGTGCATGCCATGCCAATTACCTTTATCCACACGCGCAGATAATGAGCACTGGGCCATGATGGAAGAGGTGTTTCATCTAGATTGAAAATCTAGCATCAGAATATAGCAAGACAGAATAAAAAATGGACAACAGAAAATAAAACGGTGTAGATAAAAAAGTACAGACAATACAGGAATCATGATATGCAAACTCAGAACCTGATACAGGCGCGTTATTTTGAAGACTATCAAATCGGTGATGCGCGTACCACTAATGGACGCACGATAACCGAAACTGATTTCGTCGTGCATGCCGGGCATACTGGAGATTTTTTTCCCCATCACATGGATGCCGAATTTTGTAAAAGTACACCATTTGGTCAACGTATTGCGCATGGCACGATGATATTTTCCATTGGTATTGGCTTGACAGCAGGGCAGGTGAACCCAGAAGCATTTACTTATGGTTACGATCGTTTGCGATTTGTTAAGCCAGTATTTATTGGAGATACTATCCATACACATATCGTTATTGGTACTGTGCAAGATGATCCGAAGCGTACCAATGTAGGACGAGTGACAGAAAATTGTGAAGTGCGTAATCAACGCGGGGAAGTTGTTATGGCCTGCGAACATATTTTGTTGGTCAATCGTCGAAAATCTTGAATCATGCAGACTACATCAGAATTTACTGCGCACACCATCCGGGATTTATCTCAGGAATGGGCACGCCCGACACAAGTCAAGTCAATCGTCATGATTGGTGCTGGTGGCATCGTTAACGATGCGCACTTGCCAGCCTACCGGAAAGCACATTTCCCAGTGGCTGCTATTTACGATCTTGATCAGGATCGTGCCAGACAGCTAGCACGGGAATTTGATATTCCTCATGTTTGCGCTAGTTTGGAGCAAGCACTGGCGATCAAAGATGTCATCTTTGATCTTGCCTTGCCACCAGCAGCAGTACTGTCGATTTTAGAGAAGATGCCTCAAGGATCGATTGTACTGATTCAAAAGCCATTAGGTACAAGTCGAGAGCAGACACTTGCTATTGCTGAATGTTGTCGCCAACGCGATCTGATTGCTGCAGTTAATTTTCAATTACGTTTTTCTCCCATGATGCTGGCATTAAGAGATGCGATAGAGAAAAATCTGATTGGCGAAATTGTAGATGTGGAAGTCCATCTGGCCTGCCATACTCCCTGGGAATTATGGCCATTTATGGCATCACTCCAACAGGTTGAGACCTTGATGCATTCCATCCATTATATGGATTGGATACGCGGTCTGTTGGGAGAGCCACGCTCAGTAATGTCGCGCTCTGTGGCGCATCCAGACTATCTAGAATTCAAGGATGCTCGCACTAGCACCATTCTTGACTATGAGCGGCCAGTGCGTTGTTGTCTGTCTCTGAATCACACCTATCGCTTTGGTCCCACCCATCAGGACGCGACTATCCGTGTTGAAGGATTAAGAGGAGCCGCCATCGCCAGTCTTGGGCTTTTGCTTGATTATCCACGAGGTGCACCAGAAACCTTACAGATGACGACGACTGACTGTGGCTGGACAGAAGTGCCGCTACGGGGACGTTGGTTTCCGGATGCTTTTATTGGCACTATGTCCAATCTGCAACGCTATGCCGCAGGAGAAGATCCTGTATTACTGACGGCAGTTACTGATGCCGTTAAAACAATGGCAGTGGTTGACGCTTGCAGAATTTCCAATGAACGTGGTGGTGCGGTACCTCATTTCTACTCTTTATCGACTATTTAAATTTATGAACGACTTTATTTCTTTGCGAGGATCTACCTGGGATCATACTCGTGGCTTTGTACCTAAAGTTGCCACGGCACAGCGCTACCATGAGTTGTACCCGCAATCGCAAATACAATGGCAAACACGGTCGTTACAGGCTTTTGCGGATTATTCCATTGCACGTCTGGCAGCTGAATATGATTTGCTCATCATTGATCATCCATCCATTGGGGAAGCGGCTGAGCATGGATTGTTTCTTCCACTGGATCAATATCTACCGGCAGAATTCCTGGATGATCAGGCAAGAAACAGTGTTGGTGGATCACACGCTAGTTATCAAATTAATGGTCATCAATGGGCATTAGCAGTAGATGCTGCCACACCGGTATCTAGTCGCCGAGCCGATTTACTGGATGCTGCAGATATCCCTCGAAGCTGGGAACAACTTTTGGAACTGGCACGCTCAGGAAAGGTGGCGATACCAGCGATCCCTATTGATAGTTTGATGAATTTCTACATGCTGTGTCTTTCCGAAGGAGAAATACCAGGTCATCAATCGAATGTATTTTGTCGTGAAGAAGCAGGTATCGCCGCATTGGAGGCACTCAAGGAGTTGGTATCGTTGTGCGATCCTGTTTGCCTCCAACGCAATCCAATACAGATTTATGAGGCTATGACACGCGGTAACAACATCGCTTATTGCCCTTTTGCTTATGGTTATTCTAATTATAGTCGACGTGGCTATGCCCCTCATTCGTTATTATTTGGTGGTCTGGTAACTCGCCATGGTACTCGTCTGCGATCCGTGCTAGGTGGGGCAGGAATCGCCATATCAGCTTCGAGTCAACACCCGGAGTTAGCAGTAAAGTATGCCCGTTTTATGGCGGATGCTGCCACACAACGAGGCATATTTACGACTAGTGGTGGTCAACCAGGACATCGTCAGGCATGGTTGGATATTAATAATAATAAAGAGACACAACAGTATTTTACCGAGACGATTACGACTTTAGATCAGTCATGGATACGTCCTCGCTATGCCGGTTATATCGATTTCCAAGATCGTGCAGGTCATATGGTTCATGCGTTTTTACGAGGAGAAACTAGCGCTTCTACTTGTCTTCAGAAAATCAATCAGTGTC
>JAATGO010000276.1 GCA_015654605.1 Betaproteobacteria bacterium | reverse complement strand
GCTCCCTCACTGGTCGCGATATCCTTGCCCAAGGTAAACGCATCTTCGTCTGTCTGTGATATATGGCCTTTCTGCAAATCAGACAATAATTGTGCAATCCCTCTGGTAAGGCTCTCTCCATGTGAATCAATCATCTTTTGCTGTGCTTCAGGATTGGTCGCCAGAAAATTAGCGCGAGAGAGCGCATCAATCATTTGCTGAACAGCAAAGCGCAGTTGTTTACGGCCTTTTTCGGGGATATGCACAGCATCGACCAATGCCAGCATAAAGCGCCCATTCAATTGATACACCGCTGCCTCAAATGCGTAAAAGGGATGCGCATGCCAGGCGGGTGCTGCCATACGTCGATCAGTGATTGCCAATGGCTGTGAAGATAGTACTGTGTGCCATAGAGTAGAAAATTGCTCTGCGTACTCTTGCTGCAAGCGTAAAAGATCAGCCGGATCTAATGTTGCGCCCAGCTCAGTTAATTGCTTTTGCAACTCAGGAGATATCAAGATTTTTTCTGATGGAATTTTCCATGAAGAAAAGATGGGAGGAATGCTATTCGTACGCTGTTGACTCTGCTTATTCTTCATGTTCACATCTACACACTTCTCGTATCGTTATTGTCTAAGCCAGAAAATCTACTCAGTGTCATTTTTTAGAATCATTCCCACTCATCATCGCCATCCGGTAGTGTCATGACGCTTGCTGGTGACAATTTCCTAGTGCTCAACTCAATCTTTACCAGAGTGCTGACTCTTCTGCTTGCTATATGTTATATAACCTCCAATCCTTATAACCATTTTATACCTGATGAGAACGTTGCAACGCAAGTGGAATCGTGAAATCAAGAAAAAATAAAAAGAATTCCTGAAATAGATCAAATAAATTCATCGTCTCTTCCCTGCTCGATGCGCTTTATTTATCATGGCTCGTTCCCATCTTGGACATATTCTCCGCACCGTCATAGTGCGCCCACCAAACTTTTCGCACATTTCATTTGCAAATATTGCAGTGCAATATAAATGTTTTCCTCTCGTCTTTTCTTTTTTCTATTCTATTAACGCGACACAGCAAGATGCATACCTAACATCAACATGCCGATAAAAAAACAACGGCGAAACAAGATGGGGCTCAACTTTTTCCTGGCACGCTGTCCAATCAACATCCCGACCAATGCAGGTAACAGTGCCAACAAAGAAATACCAGCAATATCTGTGCTCAATACATGATGACTCATCAGGTTAACACCGAGTGCAAGTGTTGATACGGTAAATGACAAACCAAGTGCCTGAATCAACTCCTCTTTTTCCAACTGTAACGCTTGCAAATATGGCACAGCAGGAACGACAAAAACGCTGGTTGCTGCGGTCACGAACCCAGTTAACACTCCGATCACTGGAGACAATATCACCTCACCACGCAGCGGTACCTTTAACTGAAAAACAGATAACCCCAGCAAGGCATACACTATCAGTGCTATTCCCAATGCCATCGTTGCTTCCCCATACATCTGCCCTGCCAGTAGGATTCCTCCCCAGCAGGTGCCCACCACAATTCCTAGCAGCATCAACCACAAGCGTCGCAACAAGGCACAGCAATTTCCACCTGCCCATAATTGCCATATATTAGTGACTAGCGATGGTATCAACAACAAGCTGGCAGCTACCATTGGCGACATGACGAGACTCAACAAACCAACTGCCACTGTTGGCAAGCCCAAACCGATAACACCCTTCACAAATCCTGCTAACAGAAATGTAAACCCGACCACAATTATCAAGTTCATTGATACCGCAATAGAATTCATATTATTGATCTCCACAAAATATATTCTGAGTAAAAGGAGCACTCGCTAAGCAAGTAATGATTCGGCCGTATTGACGATAGGTGAAGGTACGGCAACAACATCCGATTACTTCATCCACGCATCCATCATCAGTATGAGCACATTCCTCACATCCCAAAATGTGGAATATACTCATCCTGCCTATGTGTAATCCGAAGGCTACATTGCCCTATCACATCATCACGTCGTCCTATGAACATGCCGTCACTACCACGTCCCCAAATAACTGAAATGCCATTGCGCTTCGATTTGATTGATCTACGCCTGTTCTTGTACACCGTAGAAGCTGGCAGCATTACCGCGGGAGCAGCCCGTTCACACATGGCATTAGCCTCTGCCAGTGCCCGGATACGCAACATGGAAACTGTTCTTGGT
>JAATGO010000005.1 GCA_015654605.1 Betaproteobacteria bacterium | reverse complement strand
AGATAAGGTGCCACTAGGCTTGTTGATCTGCAGAGAAATCATTGCCTCTGCCGCATCAATTTCAGCCAATATATGCTCAATACGATCGAGATAGGCTCGCCCAGCTTCTGTCAACGACAACTTGCGCGTTGATCGATTCAGCAGCCGCGTGCCAAGATGGCTTTCCAAATCCATGATGTAGCGTGTCACCACGGCATTAGACAACGACAATAGTTCAGCAGCTCGAACAAAGCTTCCCTGCTCTACCACCTTGGAAAAAACCCGCATTGAGCGCAATCTATCCATTTTCAATAGCCTTATTATTGTGCAAATCAGAATATTCCATTGACAGTAATCATATTTATTATAAATAGCACAACAGATATCATACGCCACATCGGTCAGCAATAAATAGCCACAAGCTACTTAACCTGTTATCCGACTGCGCCAGCCTCGTGGGCAAGCGTCTTTTGCTATTAAAATTAAAGTAAGGAAATTGTATGATAAACATTAAACAACTTGCTGTTGCCAGCCTATTATTTGCGACTGCTGGTATCGCCTTGGCAGACCAAGCCTATCCACCAGAAACCCCTTTTGTATCCACCAAAACGCGTGCTGAAGTAATTGCAGAATTACAACAAGCGCAAGCTCAAGGTCTGGTGACCAACGCGGATGACTATCCAGTCATTCAAACAGCGCAACCATCTTCAGTCAATACTCAACCAAGTCAAGGCGAGTTTATTAATCAGCACCACGCTGCGATTAAAAGTCTCTATCAAGGTGCTTAATTGGTGCTGAATCGAATCGTTCTGATTCATCTGCATGACTTTAGATAAGTGTATTTGCCCGACTGCCTGTTTTCGACACAGCTCCCGGGCTAATACAACGCCACATCCTCCCTCCGCTTTCTGCCATTTCTCCGCCACAGTCTTGTCATTTTCTCTTACTGGATGTAAAGTCGAGGGTTTATTTCCTATTTGTCCATTTTTCGCTCATTCGGAATTTCACATTCTATCTCTGCGTCCACTTTCCCCCCCCCCATCTCTATGGCTTTATACGTTCATAAATACGGTGGTACCTCGATGGGCTCGACCGAGCGCATTAGAAACGTTGCCGCACGTGTTGCAAAATGGCATGACGCTGGTCACCAGATTGTCGTAGTTCCTTCTGCCATGTCTGGCGAAACAAATCGCTTGATTGGCTTAGCCAAAGAACTCATGGCACAGCCTGATCAACGTGAACTGGACATGCTGGCATCCACTGGCGAGCAGGTATCCGTCGCACTATTGTCCATGGCCCTGCAAGCTCTCGGCAAACAAGCCGTCTCCTATGCTGGCTGGCAAGTCCCCATCAAGACAAATTCGGCTTTCACCAAAGCCCGTATCCAATCAATTGATGACCGCAAAATCCGCAAAGACCTCGATAGTGGAAAAATCGTCATCATCACAGGCTTTCAAGGAGTGGATGCGGACAACAACATCACCACTCTGGGACGTGGTGGGTCTGATACTTCTGCAGTTGCCGTTGCTGCAGCAGTCAAAGCCGCAGAGTGCCTGATCTATACTGACGTGGATGGTGTCTACACTACTGATCCACGTGTCGTCAGTGAAGCGCGTCGTCTCAATACGGTGACATTTGAAGAAATGCTAGAAATGGCATCACTAGGTTCCAAAGTATTGCAAATCCGCTCAGTCGAGTTTGCCGGTAACTACAAGATGCCAACCCGCGTACTATCATCACTGACTGATCCACTCATGCCCTTGGAAGAAGAAACCACTTCCGGCACTCTGATTTCGTTTGAGGAAGATACCAACATGGAACAAGCCACTATTACAGGCATTGCATTTAGCCGCGACGAAGCGAAGATCACGGTACTAGGTGTACCAGATCGTCCTGGCATTGCTTATCAGATACTTGGCCCCATTGCTGATGCCAACATTGAAGTTGACATGATCATCCAGAATCAGTCCGTAGAAGGCAAGACAGACTTTACCTTTACTGTTCCGCGTGCAGAATATGCCAAGGCAACAGCTGTCCTTAACGATAGTGTCAAAGCGCATATTGGTGCTGCCAGCATTGTTGGCGATACCAAAGTATCCAAAGTCTCTGTTGTCGGCGTTGGCATGCGCAGCCATGTAGGGATCGCATCGCAAATGTTCCGCACTCTCTCAGAAGAAGGCGTCAACATACTAATGATCTCCACCTCCGAAATCAAAATTTCTGTCCTGATCGACGAAAAATACATGGAACTTGCCGTGCGTTCATTACATAAAGCGTTTGATCTTGAAAATAGCAAGTAATTAGACGTACTAACAGACACATAACGAGGCATATCACTCGTATTAACGCATTTTTATAAGATGACGCTGCGAAAATATGTCATCGACAGTAATTTTAAAGAGTTTTATTGACCAAAGTCGCCCGAAAAGTTATCATTCGGGCTCTTTGCTGCAGCAGAAATATTAGCTGACACAGTAATGTGGAGACGTGGCCGAGTGGTCGAAGGCACTTCCCTGCTAAGGAAGCATATGGGCTTAAACCTGTATCGAGGGTTCGAATCCCTCCGTCTCCGCCAAGTACCATTTAAAATCAATAACTTACATTTTTTATGTGATTAAACCTACATAAAATACCACATAAGAATATTGAATGGCTCTACCCCATAAATGGGGGAAGGGTTTTCTTTTCATTAAACACGATTAATCACACCGTTCCAACCGCATTGAGCCAAGACTCTCATACGATAGTTTTCAAAGTTTCTAAAGCCATAGGCTCGGCGTCAGAGCATCTCCATTTTGGTAGGGAATCCTTCAGTAATGCCATTGGATTTGGAGAAACGCCACATCCTGACGATAAGTTCT
>JAATGO010000407.1 GCA_015654605.1 Betaproteobacteria bacterium | reverse complement strand
TGGGGTTAAAATTGCGCGCAGTTTTGTTGTATACCAGATTGCCTGCCCGATCTGCTTTGGCTGCTTTCACCAGTGCAATATCGGCAACCAATGAACGCTCCAGTACATATTGCTCTCCATCAAACTCTCGGATTTCTTTGCCTTGCGCCACTAAAGTACCGACCCCAGTCTTGGTAAAGAACCCTGGGATGCCAGATCCTCCTGCACGCAACTTCTCCGCCAGAGTGCCTTGAGGTGTAAATTCCAGCTCCAGTTCCCCAGCCAGGTACTGACGTTCAAATTCCTTGTTCTCACCGACGTACGACGCAATCATTTTTTTGATTTGCCGCGTCTCTAATAGCTGCCCGAGTCCACAACCATACACCCCTGCATTATTGGAAATCGCTGTCAGGCCTTTCACACCGCTATCGCGTAACGCTCCAATCAGTGCTTCCGGTATCCCGCACAAGCCAAAACCTCCTACCGCAATCACCTGACCATCTTTGACAATGTCAGACAGAGCAGCCGCCGCATCTGGATAAACTTTATTCATGAGTCTCCTTTCGATTTTATAAGATAAACATATCATCATAGGATGACATAATTGACCATACAATACCGTAAAACTACTTGGTGGCTATTATAAAATGGGGTTGTATCCGGTTGTACCCCCTTGTACCCAGCTACCAGAGCAATTCCTATCTATACAAAAAACACTCCCTGACCAAGCTACGACTCCTGTGATACTTTTATGAACTCATCTCTCGCAATAGATTATGAACAGGTATTTATGCACGCACCAATTGGCATGTGTGTGTCACACCATCGTATCATTGATCAATGCAATTTATCCATGGCTAACATGTTTGGCTATGAAAGAAGTCAATTAGCCGCTCAATCATTGCTTGTCTTATATCCGAGTGCTGCTGAATTTGAACGTACCGGACATAGGCTGGTACCGATTTTGAACGCAAAAGGGGTTTATTCCGATGAACGTATCATGAAGCGTGCCAACCAAGAATTATTCTGGTGCCATGTGACTGGTCGCGCCCTGATACCAGGCCAACCCCACGCTGCCGGGATTTGGACATTCGAAGATGTCAGTGCAAAGCGCCCCATCACATCGGAGCTCACACCACGGGAGCGAGAAATTGCAGCATTACTGGCAGAAGGAAAAACCAGCAAGGCCATTGCTCGTCAGATTGCCCTCAGCCCGCGAACCGTAGAAATGCATAGAGCCAGATTGATGCGCAAATTTTCTGCGGCAACGTCTTCTGAGCTGGTCCATAAACTACTCAGAATCACACCCGTCTGATCATCCTCATAGCACTATAGTCAATCACTTCACTCTGGCTCATAATAGAACCTGCTCTTCCGGCTTAAAATCAGCTAAATATTTGTGCACGTGCACAACCGTGCGAAGCGTACATAAGCATATAGGCCCCTTATGGGACAAGAGTCATTTGCCCCTCCGGTTACCGTATTATTATCAATTTACTATGGCGTATTTTCATGACAAACTCGACCGCTGTCTCAGATCTTGATGCCTACTGGATGCCCTATACCGCTAACCGCCAGTTTAAAGCCAGCCCACGCATGCTGGTTTCAGCATCAGGAATGTATTATCAGGACTATGCCGGTAATCAAATTCTTGATGGTACGGCAGGCTTATGGTGCGTTCCGTTAGGCCATGCTCAGCCACGCATCATCTCGGCGGTACAACAATCTGTAGCAATACTCGACTATGCCCCCTCGTTCCAGCTTGGGCATCCGAATGCCTTTAAACTGGCCGAGCGACTGACGCACTATACCGGTGACCGCTATGACCATGTATTTTATACAGGCTCAGGTTCCGAGTCCGTAGATACGGCCTTAAAAATTGCACTGGCCTATCATCGTGTCCGTGGTGATAGCACCCGTACACGTCTGATCGGTCGTGAGCGCGCTTATCATGGTGTCGGATTTGGGGGCATGTCGGTAGGCGGTATTGGTGGCAATCGCAAAACTTTTCATTCGGCATTATTGCCTAGCATAGACCATTTGCCACATACGCATAACCTGGAGAAAAATGCCTTTTCCAAAGGAGAGCCAGAATATGGCCTGCATCTGGCCGATGCGCTGGAACGTCTGGTGACCTTGCATGATGCTTCCAATATTGCCGCTGTCATTGTCGAACCAGTTGCGGGCTCAACTGGCGTATTAATCCCCCCAAAAGGTTACCTGCAACGCTTACGCGAGATCTGTACCCGACATGGCATTTTGCTGATATTCGATGAAGTTATTACTGGATTTGGTCGCCTAGGTACCCCGTTTGCATTCAACCACTTTGGCGTAGAACCTGATATTGTCACTACCGCCAAAGGGTTAACCAATGGCGTTGTTCCCATGGGGGCCGTCTTCGTCAAACAACACATCTACGATGCCTTCATGCAAGGTGCAGATGGCATTGAATTTTTTCACGGTTATACCTATTCTGGTCACCCGCTGGCCTGTGCTGCCGCACTAGCCACGCTCGACATCTTTGAGCAGGATGGCATTCAAGAGCATGCCCAAAGCATTGTCTCTTACTGGCAAGATGCTGCTCATTCGCTACGCGGCCTGCCACACGTGATTGACATTCGAACCATTGGCATGATCGCTGGCATCGAGCTAGCATCGATACCAGGCTCGGTTGGTGCACGCGCCTATGATGCATTCCGCCGCGCCTTTGATCATGGCATTCTGATTCGTACGACTGGTGACATCATTGCCTTATCACCACCGCTCATTATTGAGAAAACACATATCGATACATTATTTGGGAAGCTCGCGGCTATTTTGAAAACACTCAACTAAAACGCATACGCCATCACTGAGTATTAGCGGATGCTCCTTCAGACGCGCAAGAAGAAAGAGCGGACAGGAAAGTACAGCAGGCACCAATAACAATGCCAACGTCTAGTTGGCATGTTGTACGTTCAAAACAAAAACAAAAATGATGACCAAGATAGTTCAAGCAAACTCAAGCGGCAAGTGCCTGTTTCAGCAATGCATGCAATTCATCAAACTTCGGTTCTCCGAGATAGCGCTTCAATATTTTGCCATTTTTGTCGATGACGAAGGTGGTCGGTGTCATCTGTACATCACCAAATGCATTTGCCAGCGTACTTTGCGAATCCAAAGCAACGTCAAATGGTAATTTTTGAGTATGCGTATAATTTTTAACATAATCAGGAGGATCATAACTCATAGCAACGGCGACAAAATCCAGCCCCTGATCTTTATATTGATTATAAGTTGAAATCATCTGCGGCATCTCTCCGACGCAGGTCGTACAACTGGTTGCCCAAAAGTTAACGATCACCACCTTGCCACGCATGTCCTTTAATGGCAGCTGCTCGCCCTGCAGATTAACAAAGGTAACATCCGGTGCCAATTTTCCTGACTGCAACCGGAAATATCCAAAAGCAATAATCGCCACCACAATAACAACACTGCCCAACTTGAGCCATAAACGACTGGTGCGTGCAGTGGAAATTTGTGATTTCATGAGTGTTCCAATAGCATTGCAAATGACATAATTAAAGGCACGGACACGACGCTTGCCTCTGTGCATAACGTCCTTACGTCCCATTATAGCTGTCTTGCCAATCTTTTGCCGGACAACATGCGACGATATACTAACGGCATAAAAAAAACCGGGCAAACATCGCCCGGTTGATTATTTACGCCCCGCGTCCATCCTCAAGAAGAAGACTTCCCACTTGTGTCAGATGGAGTAGAAGCTGGCTGTGTCGTGTACTGTTTCAATTGTTCTTCAGTAATATATTCGAACAAAGTCACAACTTTCTGTACACCGCTAACACCCCTGGCAACTTCAGCTGCTTTATCACCTTCTGTCTTAGTTACGCGTCCCATGAGGTACACGACACCACGTTCAGTAGTCACCTTGAATGCGTTAGCATACAGATTCTTGGTATCCACTAAGCTTGCCACAACTTTACTGGTAATAAATGTATCTTCAGAACGTCCGCCAATCCCCTTCGAGTCAAGAACAGCCAATTCATTGAACACGCCATCCACATTTGGCAGTGATCTGATTTCACGCTCGGCAGCCGCTTTTGAAGCTTCATTTGGCACTTCACCAGTCAACAGCACTTTGCGATCAAAGCTAGTGACATTCACGTGGGAACCTGCTGCGACTACACCAGGAATACGGCTTTCTCCCTTAACAACGATAGCCTTATCTTCCGTTTGTGTTCCCAATGTACGGCGATCTGTTGCCGCAAATGTGCCGATTACGGCGCCACCAGCCAGAATACCAAAACATCCCTGCAGGCTGATCGCCAGCATGGCACCAGCAGCAACTGCTGCCAATGGGCGACCCCAACGACCCCGAGTGCCTGCTGCCGTCATCTTTATCTGTTTATTCATCATGTACATCACCTCCAAATAGCGCGACATCAATACCATCGCAAATACAGTGTAGCGTTACCAGATGCACTTCCTGGATACGCGCAGTCCGATCGTGCGGCACGCAAATGTGCACGTCAGCATCCGTCATTCTCTTACCTATCTGTCCACCACCTTTACCAGTGAGTGCAACAACATGCATTTCTCGCTCTTGCGCAACTTCAATTGCTGCTAATACATTGCTAGAGTTACCTGAAGTTGAAAATGCCAGCAAAACATCCCCAGCCTGGCCAAAGGCCTGTACCTGTTTCGAAAAAATTTCCTGATAACTATAATCGTTACCAACGGCCGTCAATATCGACGTATCCGTTGTGAGCGCCATTGCCGGTAATGGTAGGCGTTCCCTCTCAAAACGCCCTACTAGTTCCGCTGCGAAATGTTGACAATCAGCGGCTGATCCGCCGTTGCCACACGCCAATATCTTATTCCCGCTCGATAATGCTGTAAACATGAGCTCAATCGCTTGGGCAATTGGTTCGGCAAGCACCGCTGCTGCTTGCATCTTAAGTTCTGCACTTTCCTGAAAGTGCGCAAGAATTCGTTGATTTGTCATAGTAGGGAAGATTATAGTGGATGCCATCAGCACCAAGCTAATTAATCGCTATGGAAACGTATCAAAATGATACTGAAATTCGCCTCATCATCTTCATGAGGCAGTGCCAGCAAGAATTATATTAAAAAGCCAGCGATATAGACATAATGAGGGAAAAATATGTCCATTACCCATTCGCACTGGGAGCCTATATCTCACCCTTAAATAAGTTAAGTCTGCTCAGGACATTGATGTTACATCAAATGCATTTTTGACCCAACGCATGGTATCCCCATCAAAGCCGATCACATCAAAGCGGCACGGAGGCGGCATCCGGTATCTCTGTAAAAACAGATGCGCAGCAAGTATCAGACGTTTTTGTTTGGCTGGCGTAATGCTGTTCAGCGCTCCACCATAAGTAGAACTACTACGTTTGCGCACCTCCACGAAGACCAGAGTACCACGATCTTGCATGATTAAATCAATTTCGCC
>JAATGO010000023.1 GCA_015654605.1 Betaproteobacteria bacterium | reverse complement strand
CAACACTTCCTATTAGCAATGCCTTCCCAATAGTGATAAATAATTCAAATAATTTTTTCTTTGAAATAATCTGTTTAATTCCATTTACAGGATTGAGCTTATCAAATTTTGGTGTAAGCGCTTCAGTCGCAATCAGCATACCAAACTGTCCCCAGTTAGCGGCTACTGATACTACAGAACAAATAACAAAGCATGCAAAAAATACTATCAATAGAAAAATTGCAGACGAAGTTATGACTTGTAGAAATGTCGGAAGAAATGCATGGCCAATACCATTGATTCCACTATTCATCAAATTGAAAATTGTCCCTCGCCATAAAGGCTCTGTAGCAAATGCCGTCTCAGCCACTACCACCAGCATCGCCAATTTAGCCAAATCACGACTAACTGCAATCTGTCCCTTTTTCTTCGCATCATCTATCTTTTTCTGCGTCGGCTCTTCATTCTTGTCGTCACTCATATGCGACGACCTAGAAAAAAATAATTGAGAGAAGGATAAAATACAAAAAATATCATATCAATTAGCCTGCATCAGGCTCGCAGATAAATCTAAAATTCTAGAAAAGTCGCCAGCAACATAATAAGAAAAAGTTGGCCAATACGCTAATACAATGAGTAAACCTACCAAACTCTTAATAGGCGCAGAAGCAAATGACACCTGCAAATTCGATGCAAAAACACCGATAATGGCAAATCCAAATTCGATTAATATCAGAGGGATAAGAATTGGTGCCCCGTAAACCACGATATACCATAATAAATCACCGAAACGTTTGACCAGCACATCAAAGTGTCCCGGTTCAAAAGGTGGCAATAACGTAAAGGCTGGCCACACAGCATAACTTTCAATCAATATCCGGGCTAATGCTGAAAACAAGCCAGCCTGTACCATTACCAACACCATGGCTTGAATCAATAAGGCTCCTGTCGCGCTAGCATCACGATCCACACTGGCATTATTGGCTTGAATTTGAATCGGTGAACGCTGACTATCAAAAATGGAGCCAATTGACTGTACTACCCATAAGGGGATTGCCATCATGACGCCAAATAGCAAACCAATCATAGCTTCCTTGAAAACCAGCATGCCTGAATATAAGAAATCTGGTGCTGTCTTCTGAACAAAATAAAAAGTGGGCAATGCTGCTGGCAATGCAATTGCCATTGCAGCAGCATTCCTGGCCATGCCGGTTAGAACATTGAGTCCAAAACCTGGTAATATTATCAGGCATACCAACACTCGCGGAGTCACGATGGCTATTGTTACAAGTGCTGCCTGTATATCCAGAAGAAGAGAAGCTTGCATTACCGGGATTCCGACCTATTTCAATGTCCAATATCTGGCACCATGGTCAAAGCCAGATCCGTCATATGAATCAGTTCTACACCAACCCATCTCCCCATTCCCGCTAATGTCACAGCCACCGCCACTAGTTTCACTACGTAAGGTAATGTCTGATCCTGAATTTGTGTGACTGCCTGTACCAGGGATACCACAAGACCACACATCGTAGCAATAATCAACGGAGGAGCCGACATCATAATTGCCATCCACAACCCCTGCTGAAAGAAATTAAGCGTATCAGCCATTATTATCTTGCTCCTGTGTAAAATATCGATGACTTCCAGTACCACTAATGTGCGACTGCTATAAATAGGACATTGCGAGTGCATTGAGTAATTTTGCCCAACCACCAACTAACGTAAATAACAATAATTTCAATGGAATAGTAATTGTCTGTGGACTCACTTGCTGCATACCAAGTGCCATTAATAAATTAGAAATCAGTAAATCGATCACGACAAATGGGATATAAATCAAAAAACCAATCTCATATCCAGTCTGCAATTCAGACACGACAAAGGCAGGAATCAGGATCAAGGCATCCCCTGTAGTAGCATCTTTTGCTGACTCTTTTGGCCACAGTTTTTTTGCTGATGCGAGAAATAATTCCCGCTGCTCAGGGCGACTAACCTTTAACATAAATTTTCGTAATGGCTCAAATGACTCTCGCGCTCGACCTAGCAATGGAGTCGCACGAGAACTGCTGGTATTCGTGTCAAGACTAAGTGCATGCTTACCTATTTCTTGTACAGTCGGCGCCATGATAAATACACTTAATGCCAGGGAAATACCATATATAGCTAGCGTCGGAGGAACCTGTTGTACACCTATGGCATTACGCAATACCAACAGTACCAACGATATTTTTAAAAAGGATGTCATCGTCACCACCATCAATGGCACTAATGACATTAGTGCCAACAATACAGAAAAGGAGACGACGTCGAATTGCCCATTCAGCATGTATCACCCCAGTGTGTAATACGTATGCCCAATTTTCCTTCAATATCCACTGCTTCCCCTTTGCCTACTGCACGGCCATTGCACACGATGGCAATCGCATCTGGTGTTGCGCCATGTAATGTCAATACTGTATTTGGTGAAAGACCTCTGATTTCTGATAATGGCAAATTTATTCTTCCCAATTCAAAAGCTAATGTCATGGGTATTTCGTTAAGCATGCTGTCCTGATTACTATCAACATTCGTGTCACTAGCTTTCTCATTTTGTATCATCTGATCATCATCTATCTGCATTTCTTCATGTTGCATCAGTGTATTTTGATCATCAGATTCACTATTAAGATCATCTGTTTGTTCAGTGTCCAATCTATTCTCCCAATCAATAAGTTGTAAACTGTCTGGAAATTGATACTGTGCGTGCCAATACCTTCCTGCTATACAAACAGTACCTTGACCATCTGTCGAAAAATGAGGTGTATTTGGTAAAATGATGTCGCCCGCAGCAAGTACATTCAGCGATGAAAGCGGTAATTGATGAGATGCTATGGAGACTGCACTGGCATACCGCATCTCCAAATAATTTTCTAATGGTGCAAGCTCGGTGCGATACTTGCATAGGGATAGTAGGTGTAACCATACCTCCGCATTTGTGCGTGCAGTGACATGTAAGGAATGACTGTCTTGTTGCAAAGTAAATTGCACCGAATACTCATCTTTATGCTCCTGTACATTGCGCACGCTGATTTTCGTAATATCTTTGAATGGAGTCGCTTGTAATCGTCCGCTGATTGCTGCCACCAGCCATTCTGGATACTGTCCAGAAGCGTCTACTTGAACCGCATCAAGGTCAATTCCCGACAACCCCATGAGTAGTCGAGTACCTTTAGCAATTTCCACTGTGCCTGCCAATGTTGTTAACCAAATGGGCCGCTCCCACTCGGTAACCGCATGATAGACATGCCGAAGAGTAAGTGTCGCTCTCGTTTCTGGCAATATAAAACTAATACCTTGTCCTAATAAGCGGCTTAATTTTGCTTGTGCCTCACAAAGGCGTGAAGCGTTCAATAATATCGATTGCGCTTTCCAACGAGATTCAGAGGAAGTCTGACTATATTCAAGAAATAGGAGATCTGACATTGGCTTTACATTCTGGCGCAGTTTTTGTTAACGCCATAGCCAACTATATCGTCATGGTATAGTTCTACAATACAGTCAGCCTAACGTGTCTACTCATACGTTGCACCAACCCTCTCTCCAGTTCCATTCTCTTGCGCTGCAGTAAATTACGTAGACGGTCACTACTGGGAGTCAGTAGAAAAGAGGCTAGTGTATTGCTAATGTCTGCGACAACTGCCATTTTTTCACCATTAGGCATCAATATTTCAAATATTCCACTATCACCACCAGTTGGTAATAGATCCATTAAAATTTCGCTGTCTATATCATCATTACCAGCCGTTCCCAAATGAGATTGACTACAATTCTCCTGTCCATCATCGTCTTCACTATGACTTCCACCATCATTGTGAAATTCCAATTGTTCTGTAGTCACAGAGACTGCATCATTCTCCGAAGATGAAGTTGACTGTTGCTGGTTACGAACGGTATCGTTTTGCACGGTTTTCCTGACATTTTTCCCTCGACTCAGGGTGTGTGGTGGTACGTTATGCTGTACCGTTTCTGCCCTAACAGGTGATGGGGTATGGCTTTTCTCTTTCACTTTTGGAACAGTATATGGACGGGTAGGTTTTACAAAGAACTCATGTGATTTTTCTTTTACTTCTGTTGACATAGAAACATCAATTGTCTCTCTCTGTATATTAAAAATAGGAAATGATGCCATCTCAATTCTCGCTAACCTGTTCTGCAGTTCTTATCTCATCACGCAAGATACTCAGTTTTTCCTGCTGACGATTAGCCTCCAATGCGTTTCGATTCGCGTCAAAAAATATTTCCCCAGCTTGTCGACAACGAATCAACTCTTCCTGACATTCTACATATAACTGACTTGCCTCTTTTTTCATCCTCTCATACACAGCCTTGGCTTTGCGAAATTGCACGTTAGTCATCTCCATTGCCAGAAACTCATGTCTTGCTTGCTGCCATTGTTGCTTTGTCTGTAGTGACATGTCGCGCCAATGTTGCTTACGGGAACGAAATATCTTACGTTGTTCACGCCAGGCATTTCGTGTTTCATTACGTTCACGTTCTAATCTTCCCAGGCGTTGCTTGCGTACATTTAATAATTGATCCAGGCGTTTATCAGGCGCTTTATACTCCATGACATCAACCACCTCACGTTTCCCTTGCTTACCACCTAAACTCCTTGCATGATCGAAGCTCATTCCTGCATTTCCATCATCTTATTTAGAGTCATCTTATAATCTGAGGAAGAAGAAGTGTCCTGACGTAAAAACTCTAATTGTTGAGGCCGTAAATGCATCGCACGATCAGCTATTGGATCTGCTCCTGACTTATATTCTCCCAAGCGAATTAATAATTCCATTTCTTGATACCGCGCCATCAATTCACGAAAATGCGATGCTGCCTTACGATGTTCTCGACTAGTGACATTGCTCATCACCCGGCTAATGCTAGCCAGTACATCTATTGCGGGATAATGTCCCTGCTCTGCTAATTTTTTAGTAAGCAATATATGCCCGTCAAGTAAAGACTTAGCTTCATCCCCAATGGGATCGGAAGTAGATTCACCATCTACCAACACGGTATACATGGCAGTAATAGCTCCATCCGGTGTACTACCAGCACGTTCAATCAAACGTGGCAACATGGTATATACAGAGGGAGTAAAACCTCCACGCGCTGGAGGTTCTCCTGCCGCTAAACCAATTTCTCTCTGCGCTCTAGCAAATCGTGTCAATGAGTCCACCAGTAGTAACACTTTTTTACCTCGCTTACGAAACGCCTCAGCAATTGCTGTCGCAGTAAAAGCTGCTCGTGAACGCTCCATGGAGGTACGATCCGACGTTGCGCATACCACCACAGTTTTTCGGATGAGATCGGCATCAAGCTCATGTTCGAGAAACTCATTTAACTCACGTCCACGTTCTCCGATTAAACCGAAAATAATAGCATCCGCTGCGCAGCCACGTGCGATAGCGGCCATCAATGTCGTTTTCCCACATCCTGGTCCTGCAAAAACACCAATACGTTGACCAATCCCCATAGTCAGCAAACCATCAATCGCGCGAACACCTGTGGCTAATGGCGAAGAAATTCTGGGCCTATCAGTTGCTTTCGGAGCATCACACATCACAGGGACAGTATCACGCCACGTTGCGATATTATCGATAGCTGCCGGGGCTCGGAACATCCATCGTCCGAAACCGTCCAGTACGCAACCGAACAAATGATCGCCAACCTCAATGGAGTGCGCACGCCGCAAAGGTTCAATAATCGTACGTGTAGACACCCCTTCTAGCGGACTGAGTGCAGATAGAAT
>JAATGO010000183.1 GCA_015654605.1 Betaproteobacteria bacterium | reverse complement strand
GCGCCGTTATCGGCAAATACTGCTCTATTGGCGGTGCGGCAATGATTCATGGACACATTCACATCGCAGACAGAGTCCATGTGTCAGCAGGAACGCTTGCTATGACTTCCATTACTAAGCCAGGGCAATATACGGGCTTTTATCCGATCACGAAACATAGTGATTGGGAAAAATCTGCTGCTTTGGTGCGTAATTTGAGCAAAATGCGTGAGAAAATGCGTACTTTAGAGAAAATGCTTAACAAGCAGACTGATAATGACAATGACTAGCCTTGATATCAATCAAATTAAAGAATACCTTCCGCACCGATACCCCATGTTACTGGTTGATCGCGTACTCGAATGGGAGAGTGGAAAATCGATCACGGCAATCAAGAATGTCACTGCCAATGAAGAGTTTTTTAACGGACATTTCCCACATAAGCCGGTTATGCCAGGTGTTTTGATGATTGAGGCATTGGCTCAAACGGCAGCACTACTCTCTTTCCTGACGGAGGGACGCAAACCGGATGCCAATATGGTGGTGTATTTTCTTGGTATTGACAATGCACGCTTTAAACGAACGGTGGAGCCGGGTGATCAACTGCGCATGGTAGTGGAATTGAAGGAATGCCGTCGCGGTATTTGGAAATATAAAGCTGTAGGTTCGGTTGATGGACAGGTGGCCGTAGAAGGAGATTTGATGTGCACTATGCGTAGTGTCAATTATGCAAGCCAGGTTGCTTGAGGATGTCCGCGTCGCTTATACATCCCACTGCCGTTATTGATTCTGGAGCTCAGCTTGATGCCTCAGTAGAGGTCGGCGCTTATTCTGTGATTGGTGCGCATGTCTGTATTGGCGCTGGTACAGTCATTGGTCCTCATGTCGTGATTGAGGGGCACACTACCATTGGTAACGATAATCACATTTACCAATTCGCGTCTCTTGGCGCGGCACCGCAAGATAAAAAATATGCTGGTGAGCCTACCCGATTGGAGATTGGTGACCGCAACACTATACGCGAGTTTGTTACCTTTAATCGTGGTACGGTACAGGATGCTGGTGTGACCAGGATTGGCAATGATAACTGGATCATGGCTTATGTGCACATAGCGCATGATTGCCAATTAGGCAGTAACATCATTTTAGCCAATAATGCGACACTGGCTGGCCACGTGTATCTGGGTGACTGGGTGTTTCTTGGTGGCTTTACTTCTGTACACCAGTTTTGTCATATTGGCGCACATGCGATGACAGCGTTTACTGCTGCAGTAAGCCAGGACGTACCACCTTTTGTGACTGCTGCAGGTAATCGTGCTGCGCCTGTTGGCATCAACAGTGAGGGATTACGGCGGCGTCACTTTAGTGATGCACAACTGACCGTCATTAAGCGTGCTTACAAAATCCTGTAGCGTTCAGGACTCCCGCTAGCCGATGCCATACAAAAACTGGAGCAAGAAGAGCATGCGCTATCGGCTGACAGCGCAGATGGTGCTGCTGATATGCGCTTGATGCGCGAATTTGTCGCTTCTTCGTCTCGTGGCATCATTCGATAAACCTGCTATTGTCATGGTTGCTGGAGAAAGCTCTGGTGACTTGTTGGCAAGTCGCTTACTATCCGGTCTACATGTACGCTGCCCGCATGCGCAAGTCTATGGTATTGGTGGTGAGCATATGATTGAGCAGGGATTTGTCAGTGAATGGTCGATGGATAAATTGACAGTGCGCGGGCTGTTCGAGGTAATACCACGTTATAAAGAAATCAAAGGTATTCAGAATACCTTGCGTGACAAGTTACTGGCGCAACGGCCTGCTGTCTTTATCGGAGTGGATTATCCAGGCTTTAATTTGGGCCTGGAATATCAGCTGCGGGAGGCTGGTATCCCTACCATGCATTTTATCGGGCCGCAGATATGGGCGTGGCGTGGTTGGCGTATCAAGAAGATCATACGAGCCGTGTCGCATATGTTGGTTATTTTTCCATTTGAAGAGGAAATTTATCGTCGGGCTGGTGTTCCTGTGACGTATGTTGGGCATCCCCTGGCAGAAATTATCCCGATGGAGCCCGATCAGCAAGCAGCGCGCACCGCCTTGGGGTTGTCGCAGCAACAGCGCGTTGTTGCCATACTGCCTGGTAGTCGACTATCGGAATTAAAATATAACACCAGCAGTTTTTTAGGCGCTGCCAGAAAGTTGCTGGAGCGCGATCCGCAATTACAATTTGTGGTGCCGATGGCAGGAGAAAGGCAACATGCTGCTTTTTTGCAGGCACTGACACAAACGGGATATGATGATCTGGGTATCATAGTGACTCACGGAGGATCGCATACGGCGATGGCAGCAGCAGATGCTGTACTGGTTGCTTCCGGCACCGCTTCTCTGGAAGTTGCCTTGTACAAAAAACCCATGGTGATTGCTTATCGGATGATGCGGGCATCGTATGAAATCATGCGGCACATGAATTATCAACCGTGGATAGGATTACCCAATATTCTGGCGCGCGAATTTTTGGTACCAGAATTGCTGCAGAATGCCGCAACTCCTCAAGCTCTGGCAGATGCGTTATGGCAACAACTAGAAGATAATGCGTTGCGAGAACGTTTGCGC
>JAATGO010000108.1 GCA_015654605.1 Betaproteobacteria bacterium | reverse complement strand
TAAATTCTTCACTATTTTTTGGCAATGGCGCTTGTAAAAAGGCACGCTCCAGTCCCATGGATAATATCTGATCACGCAATTCCTCTTGTGAACCCAGAGAGATAAATTGCATTCCCATCTGCTGTAGGCCGGGAATATTTTTTTCTAGATACTTCCACTGCTCTTTTAGTTGCAAAACAAACAGTCTCCGCAGCCCAGAAAAATGCAGACGCGCGGCATCTAACGGATCATCAAACACTTCCAGATCACAATGCGTTTTTTTATCAACCAACGCCGGAAATCCAATTAATGTCAATTTTCCTTTTTGAATTTCTAGTAACTCTGGCAACTCACCGAAACTCCAGGAGGTGAGATTAGTATAGTGACTTGAATGATGCGGCACTTCACCAAGCAGGTGACTACCTTCTCTACTTTTATGCCCTCGTGTAGAGCTACCCTCCTGCGCACCCTCTTTTCTTGATGATACTGGTGCGATACCTGATACCGAAGATGGGCTGGAGATAATCTCTGTTTGCTCTGCCAGTTTTTGAAACTGTTCCCGGGCCTGACCACCAAATTCGGCTTGCAAGCTTCCCAGATTGCGCCCCATTTCCAGCTGACGGCTATGTTCATCCACAATTTTGAAATTCATTGTGTGATGCGCAGGCAATGTCTCTTCCTTGAAGTCAATACTTTTCACAACAATGGAAAGTTGTTCTCGTAAATCATTGATTATGGCATCAAGCAGATTACCGCGGCCAAATAAATGCCGTGCATAGATGCGTTCGCAAAAACCTGCTGCATATTCTGGTAGAGGAACGCAATGACGCCTTAATTTCTGAGGCAACGACTTCAGTAATAAGTGAACTTTTTCTTTTAGCATCCCCGGCACCAACCACTCGCAACGCTCAGTCGATACTTGATTCAGTGCAAACAGCGGCACGGTCAACGTTACGCCATCTCGTACAGCACCAGGCTCAAAATGATACGATAATCCCATTTCCAAACCAGCCACATGCATCATCTTGGGAAAAAGATCTGTCGTCACACCTGCAGCATCATGCCGCATTAAATCTTCACGATTCAGATATAACAGTTGGGGCTCAGATGCCGTGACATCCTTGTGCCATTTCTCAAAACTGATGCCATTGCAAATATCAGCAGGAATCAATCTCTCGTAAAAGGCAGCAATCAACTCAGCATCCACAAATACATCTAAGCGTCGCGATTTGTGTTCCAGATTTTCAATTTCTCGTATCAGTTTCTGATTATGAGAAAAAAATGGTGCGCGGGTATCAAAGTCACCTCCGACCAAAGCATCACGAATAAATATTTCACGCGCTTCACGAGGGTTGATCAGGCCAAAATTAATACGCCGCTGACTATAGACAACAAGGCCATGCAATGTCGCTCGTTCCGAAGCACTCACTTGTGCGCTACGCTTTTCCCAACGTGGTTCACCCCAGGATTTTTTGAGCAAATGACTACCAACGCGTTCTAACCATTCCGGCTGTATCTGGGCAACACAACGTGCATAAAGACGCGACGTATCAACCAGCTCGGCTGCGACAATCCACTTCCCACTTTTCTTGAGTAAATGCGCACCAGGCCAGATGTAAAATTTAATCCCACGTGCCCCCAGATAATACGCTTCGTCATCTGCCTTAAAGCCAATATTGCCGAGTAAGCCTGTCAATAAGGCTGTATGTAACTGCTCGTAAGTCGCCACAGCTTCATTGAGATGCCATCCCTGCTCTCGCACAATCGTCAACAATTGGCTATGAACATCACGCCATTCACGCAAGCGCAACTGTGATAAAAAATTGGTACGGCAATGCTCCTGTAAAAGTCGATTTGATTTTTTGTGAGCGATCGCCTCTTCAAACCATTTCCATATCTTAAGATAGCCCAGAAACTCTGACTTTTCATCTGCAAATTTTTTATGCGCATTATCTGCCGCGCCTTGCGCATCCATCGGTCTGTCACGAGGATCCTGCACTGATAGTGCTGATGCAATAATTAACACTTCACTCAGGCAAGCATTTTCCTTTCCCTCCAATATCATACGACCAACGCGTGGATCTAGTGGCAGACGGGCAAGTTGCTTCCCCAATGCTGTTAATTGATTACCGTCATCAACTGCCCCCAGCTCTTGCAGCAATTGATAACCATCAGCAATCGCTCGTCCAGACGGTGGTTCAATAAATGGAAAATTTTCCACATCCCCCAGATGCAATGATTTCATTCGCAGAATCACTGCTGCCAAAGAGGACCTCAAAATTTCAGGCTCGGTAAATTTTGACCTTTTTATATAATCTTGTTCGTCATATAGTCGAATACACACGCCCGCAGCAACCCGACCACAACGGCCAGCGCGCTGATTAGCAGCAGACTGTGCAATCGCTTCAATCTGCAGTTGCTCAACCTTATTGCGATAACTATAGCGCTTCACTCGTGCCAATCCGGCATCAACCACATACCGAATACCCGGCACTGTCAAAGATGTTTCTGCGACATTTGTCGCCAACACAATCCGACGTGCATTCGTGCTTTTAAATACCCTCTCCTGCTCTTGTGCAGAAAGCCGTGCAAATAACGGTAGTATTTCCACATGCGGAGGATGCTGCTTGCGTAGTGCTTCTGCAGCATCCCGTATTTCCCGCTCTCCTGGCAGAAATACCAATACATC
Source organism: Betaproteobacteria bacterium (assembly GCA_015654605.1). The sequence continues at coordinate 612 of JAATGO010000108.1, read as the reverse complement.
CCCGCTACCGATGCTCATCAACTCATCCACGGCATCAACTACTGCTTCCATTAAATCACGCTGCTCCCTTTGCACCTGAGCAAATGGAGTACTAGTGGTGGTCTGTTGAGTGACCTTGCCTGGGGCATTAACTTCACTACGATCCGCATTATCGACGGGGCGGTAGCGGATCTCGACTGGATATAGACGACCAGAAACCTCAATGACTGGAGCCGCCTTTAGCTGGCCATTACGCTCTTGAGCAAAATGCCGTGCAAACCGATCCGCATCAATCGTGGCTGAAGTAATAATGACTTTCAGATCTGGGCGCCGTGGTAATAATTGCTTTAGGTAACCCAGCAAAAAATCGATGTTCAGGCTGCGCTCATGCGCCTCATCAATAATAATAGTGTCATATTTTTTTAACAGTGGATCAGTCTGTGTTTCGGCCAACAAGATGCCATCAGTCATCAATTTGATCCAAGCACCCCGACTTACTGTGTCATTAAAGCGCACCTTGTATCCGACGTGCTCACCCAGTGCCGACCCCAACTCATGCGCTATGCGCCTGGCAGTCGACGATGCAGCAATACGCCGCGGTTGCGTATGACCAATCAGACCATGCTCCCCTCG
>JAATGO010000243.1 GCA_015654605.1 Betaproteobacteria bacterium | reverse complement strand
GGCAACCTCGACCACACAGTTCTGGATATGTACACGTTGCATCGCGTCATCCATTGCATGATCCGATAGTGCAGCCGAATTATCTGCAAGATCCATATGATCAACAGGTATTACTTAGTGGTATGCGGCAGGCGCGTCAGTTATTACATTCTCCTACACTTTCATCGTATTTTGAGGAAGAGATGTTACCTGGAACTGATGTGACCAGTGATGCTGACTTACTCGACTTTGCTCGTCGTTATGGAGTGTCTGCATGCCATGTATCTGGCACGGCCAAGATGGGGCCTGCCAGTGACCCGATGGCAGTTGTCGACGCACAACTGCGAGTACATGGCTTACATGGTTTGCGCATATGTGACGCGTCGATTATGCCGACAGTTCCTTCTGCAAACACCTGCGCTGCAACGATGATGATCGCAGAAAAAGCTGCAGATATGATTCTAGGGAAAGCGCCATTGCCAGCACAGGAATTAGAAAATAATACCACTGCAGCGACTCAGCCTAAGGGAGTTGATGGTGGGATAGAGCAGCACATAATGGAGGAAGCCATACCATGAATACTCTCTCGTTTGTCGAGGTATTGCATGCAGCACAGCGTGCCGGTTTTTCTATTTCTGAGGAGCGTGCAAAACAGATTGTCGCGGCAGTCAGTGTTCGACTGGATGCATTTCAACATGCTCGGGATACCTTGACGCTGGATGATGATAGTAATCTTCTAGTGGCTTTGCAGGAATTACGTCACAGGAAGGATGGTAGTGATGATTAATGAAACAGATGCTTTTTTGGCAATGAGCCTGACTGAAGTTGCCAAGGCAATCGTACAGCGAGAGGTGTCTTCCGTCGCCTTAACACAAGCGGCAATTGCACGTGCACGTATATGGCAATCCCAGTGCAATGCGTTTACTCGTATCGATGAAGAAGATGCTATCCATATGGCGCAAGCCTGCGATGATGATTTGGCGCGTGGTGTGTTGCGCGGTCCTTTACATGGTGTGCCATTGGCACATAAGGATATGTTTTACCGTAAAGGGAAAATTGCCAATTGTGGTTCCAAAGTACGTGAAAATTGGGTAGCTAATACCACTGCAACCGTGTTAGAAAAACTGGATACAGCGGGTGCAATCCAGATCGGCAGCTTGCATATGACCGAGTTTGCATATGGACCAACGGGGCAGAATGCATTCCTGGGCGATGCGAAAAATCCATGGAATCCGGCATATATTCCTGGTGGTTCTTCATCAGGTTCTGGTATCGCGACAGCAGCGCGCATCGTATTCGCAGCATTAGGATCGGATACCGCAGGATCAGTGCGCATGCCAGCCAGTTTGTGCGGTGTGGTAGGGATGAAGACAACAATGGGTCTGGTGTCACGTGCAGGTTGTATGCCACTGTCAGCGTCGTTGGATACGATTGGCCCTTTAACACGAACGGTAGAAGACAATGCCTTGTTGTTGTCTATTATCGCTGGTCATGATCCACGCGATGCGGCATCAGTTCATTTGCATGATATACACGATATTGCTCCGGCGATGGTGCCAAGAGTAGCTTCTCTCAAGGGATATCGTATTGGCATTCCCATGGGGTATTTTGATGAGAATCTGGAAGAGGAGATCGCACAACGGATTGCTGCGGTAATACAAACCTATCGTGATTTACAAGCAGAAGTGGTGGCTATCCCGATGCCCGATCTTGACGCCATAAATGCCGCTGGCATTTTACTTACCTGGGGCGATGTGATCAGCATTCATGGCCGCCAAATGCGTCAACAGGCAAATGATTATACCGCACAGACACGCGGCAGAATTGAGGTAGCATTGGGAGTGGGAGTACAAGATTATCTTGATGCAAAACTCTACCAAGGCAAGGCACTACGCATGTTTGCCTCTGACGTTTTTTCAAAATGCGATGCGTTGCTGGCACCTGCACTATCATTTCCAGTGCCCCAGATTGCAGAGGTAGATGTCGCCGGTGGTCCCAAGATGATGCGGATACTCGATGAAATAACACGCTTGATGCGTCCAGCGAATATGTTGGGATTACCATCACTGGCGATTCCTTGTGGGTTTACAAACAATGGCATGCCATGCGGATTCCAGTTGATGGGAAGACCTTATGCGGAGCGTCAGCTATATCAACTGGGGATGGCTTATCAGGGCGTGACTGACTGGCATACCCGTTCACCGCAGATATAAAACTATATTCACAGCCCTATCAATAGTGATATAAGAAAGAAGAGAACAATACGATGAGTCTTGATTATCAGTATTTTGATGCAGGCGATGTGGTACTGCAATCTGGTCGTACTTTTCGTCGTCTTAAGTTGGCGTATAAAACATTTGGTCGTTTGAACAAAGATGGTAGCAATGTCATTCTTTATCCGACACCCTATGGCGCACAGCATATGGACACGGAATTCATGATTCGTTCTGGCGGGGCATTGGATCCTGATAAATACTTCATTGTCATTCCTAATTTGTTCGGAAATGGACTTTCCAGTTCGCCTTCCAATACCCCCTATCCTGATACTGGCGACCGTTATCCTCATGTGACAATGTATGATGGTGTACATGTACAGAAGCGTATGCTCTCAGAGTTATGGGGCATCAAAAAAATAGCATTGATCTATGGCTGGTCGATGGGAGGAATGCAAGCCTATCATTGGGCTGCATTATTTCCAGAAATGGTGGAGCGTATCGCAGTCGTTTGTGGTGCCGCACGCTGCTCACCACACAATCGTGTTTTTATTGAAGGTGTTGCCAGTGCATTGACTGCCGATCCCGCATGGCAGGATGGTGTGTTTACAGAAAAGCCGATACGTGGATTTCGTGCAATGGGCAGAGTCTATGCTGGATGGGCTTTGTCACAAGCATTTTATCGGGAAGAGGCATGGCGAGAATTGGGAGCGACTTCGCTAGAGGATTATTTGATCACCTTTTGGGAGGGTAATTTTGCCCGTCGTGATCCATCAGATTTATTGGCGCAATTCTGGACCTGGAAGCATGGTGATATCAGTGCCAACACATTGTATAACGGTGACTTTGTCAAGGCGTTGCGGGCGATACGTGCCAAGGTGCTATTAATGCCTGGCGATCATGATCTTTACTTCCCAGTAGAAGACAATCAACTGGAATTGGTACATTTGCGTGATGCATCTCTTGCACCAATTCCATCTATTTGGGGACATCGGGCTGGAAGCCCGACACACCAGGTTGCTGATCTCCTATTTATTGAACAACAGGTATCTGCATTGCTGGCAAAGTGAGTGATCTCATTTGTTCCAGTAGGCAGATATCGAGCTTGTTTAGTTACACATGGCAATGCGTTGCACTGCCTTGCGATCCATGCGCCAACTGATGAGTGCTACGATCAAGCCACCACCGGTAATGCATGCAGCAACAAGAGAAACAGCATGCAAGCCGGGACCGTGATCAATGGTGATACCTCCTAGCCATGCTCCTATCGCATTGCCTAAATTGAAGGCAGCAATATTGGCAGAAGAAGAGAGATTGGGCGCGCCGACTGCTTTTTCCAAAACACGCATCTGTAACGGAGGTACCGTAGCAAATGCTGTTGCACCGAACAGTGCCATAGTGATGACAGCGGCGACACGGTAGTGACTGGTGAAAGAGAATAGTAATAGTACTGTACAGAGTAATATCAGACTTCCCACCAGCGTCGGCATCAGATATTTATCGGCAAATTTTCCTCCCAGCAGATTTCCTGCCACTAGTCCTAGACCAAACAGCAGCAGGATGGGCGATATGGCACTAGAGGGAAAGCCACTGATGTCCGTCAGAATTGGTGCGATATAGGTAAATGCGGTAAAGACGCCACCAAAACCAAGTACAGTGATCAATAGCCCCATTAATACCTGAGGTCTTGCCAATGCCTGCAGTTCTTTTGAAAAGTGCGCTTCTTGTGTGCTGTTGGAACGAGGTACCAGCAATATTGTCGCCAGCAAGGCGAATACACCGATCAGGCTAACTGCCCAGAAGGTAGCGCGCCAACTGTAAGCTTGACCTAACCAGGTGCCAAAAGGTACCCCTACCACGTTAGCGACTGTCAGGCCGGTAAACATCATGGCAATGGCCGATGCCTGTTTTTCTTTACTGACCAGGCCAGTGGCGACGACCGAACCAACACCAAAGAATGCGCCATGTGCCAGGGAAGCGATTACTCGGCCTGTCATGAGTAGTGCGTAGCTAGGCGCTATGGCGCATGTCAGGTTGCCGATAATGAAGATGACGATAAGACTAACCAGCAATGTTTTACGCGGTAAGCGACCTGTTGTGGCAGTAATGACCGGTGCGCCAACAAATACACCTAAGGCGTAACCGGTCACGAGTAATCCGGCGGAGGAGAGCGTCGTCCCCAAATTGACGGCAATCTCCGGTAGCAGACCCATGATGACAAATTCTGTCGTTCCGATAGCAAAGGCGCTGATTGTGAGTGCCCATAAGGCAATTGGCATGATGACGACTTTCGATAAAATGTTTGCCTGTTACTGTATTGAGATTGCCAGAAGCAGTATCTTGATGAACAGGGAAGATTAAAAGAAATGAAGAATGAGAAGGAGGTATTGTGACGGTATACTTCTTTGTGATAAATGCAGGTAAAATCAAAAGATATTTGTTTTAAAGACAAAAATATATGGATTCTGTGCAATCTGATGAATTGCGAATTTTCATTGCCATCGTGGAGGCTGGTAGCTTGAGTACGGCGGCTGAAATGCTGGCACAAAACACGTCTAGCGTAAGTCGCACCTTGACTCGCCTGGAGCAAAAACTGGGAGCCAGTCTATTAAGGCGTACGACACGCCGAATGGATTTGACAGAAGAGGGGCAAGTATTTCTGGCACAGGCGAAGGGTATTGTCGCAGCACTGGAATCAGCACAAGAGTCGATGCGTAGCCGACATCAGCGGCCGCTTGGGAAGTTGCGTGTGGACTCGTCGTCACCATTTATGCTGCATGGCATCGTGCCACATGTAGGGGAGTTTCGCGCAGCGTATCCCGGCATTGAACTGGAATTGACAACAAATGATCGTTTCATTGACTTGGTAGAGCAACGCATCGATGTTGCTATACGCATCGGTAATATGCCAGATTCAACACTGCACGCGACGTTGCTGATGTCATCACGTCAGCAACTGTTAGCCAGTCCTGCTTATTTGGCACAGTATGGCGTGCCATCCAGTGTAGCGGATTTATCAGAACATCAGCTAATTGGTTTTACACAGCCGGAGTCGCTGAATCAGTGGCCGTTGCAATATGAGGCAGGAGACCGCTATCCGGCACAGCTATCATTACGGGCTTCTAGTGGAGAGACATTGCGTCAACTAGCGTTACACGGACAGGGAATTGCCTTCTTGTCTGATTTCATGACAGATGCCGATGTCGCAGCAGGGCGTTTGGTGAGGATATTAGAGAGTTCGCACACCACTTATCGTCAGAAAGTCCATGCGGTATATTATCGCAACCCACAGTTAGCCAGGCGTATCAGTTGTTTTCTAGAGTTTTTACAGGCTAAGTTGCATCGTCCAGAATAGAGGCGTGATGATAGGTATCATATTGCAATGATGCACTATTTCTATTTATGTTGTGAAACTGAAGTTGGCGGTAATCATAGAGTATAGAGAAAAGTAAAGAAGGAAATACATGAAATACAGTAATCGCGTAGGTGATAAAGGGTTGGGGAAAATGGGAGTCATGCTGTTGGTGCTGACAGGTTTTTCTACCAGTAATGCAGGCGCTGCGACAATCACAAGCTTCGTTCCACAAGGAGAAGTTGCCCAGATTCGGCAGGCACGCGCCACATTTTCTGAACCAGTAGTGAAACTAGGTGATCCTCAATCTGCTACGCCATTTACGATTGATTGCGCTGTGGCAGGTACCGCTCGCTGGGCTGACAACAAGAACTGGGTATACGATTTCAAGCAGGATTT
>JAATGO010000388.1 GCA_015654605.1 Betaproteobacteria bacterium | reverse complement strand
GCGCTCTGCTACGATATGGACATTGACATCTGGATTGATCTGCGTTAGTGCCGCCTTACCAGAAATTACCTTGGGTTGCCCTATGCGCTCAGTAGTATGTATGATTTGGCGCTGCAAATTGGTCAAATCAACACTATCATCATCCAGCAGCGTGATATGGCCAACTCCCGCAGCAGTTAGGTACATTGCCGCCGGAGAACCCAACCCGCCCACACCAATAATCAGCGCATGCGCGGCAAGCAACTTGGACTGCCCCTCAATATCAATGTCATCGAGCAGGATATGCCGCGAATAACGCAATAACTGTTGATCATTCATGAGTGGAACTCATAGTGAGATGAACCACAAGCTGGCATTGACAATACCACCTACAACAAAATGAAAAAGGCCGCACTGCTGCGGCCAAGGATATTATTTCTTAGGCTGTGCTTTATCAGGCAGTGCGGGGCTCTCTGACGCTCCAGCTTCTTCACGCAACTCCGGTTTGACATCTGACTTTTTCACTGGCAGACCTTTTAAATAATTCAATGCCTGCGACAACTGAAAGTCTTCTTTGCTGCCAAATTCCAACGGCTTGCGCTTTTTCTCTTGCTCAATCAGACGCACTTCCTCTTTCTCATCAATAGCCGTTGATTTGACATTGTTGGCAGTAACATCTTTGTCATTTGTCAAATGTTTGGTTAAATCACCTTCCCTGATGCGCAAACCATTTAATCCATCGCCATCTTCGTATTCATCTACCATGACATCCGGGATAATTCCGCGCACCTGGATCGAGCGTCCCTTTGGTGTGTAGTAACGCGCTGTTGTCAACTTAACTGCTGTCTGCTTATCTGGTGGCAGAGCAATCACTGACTGCACCGACCCCTTACCAAAAGTCTGCGTCCCCAGGATGGCTGCACGGCCATAGTCTTGCAATGCTCCGGCAACAATTTCAGATGCGGAGGCAGAACCACTATTGACCAATACCACCATTGGCACCTTTTTCACCGCTTCCGGCAAACGCGCCAAAGGATCGCTCACGTTATCCTGCGCATAATTGTCCCGCGTCGCAAGGAAGCTGGCCTTGGACGATGCTAGTTGGCCATTGGTCGACACCACTTCTACATTAGGCGGTAAAAACGCTGCCGCTACACCAATGGCTCCCTGTAACACGCCACCTGGATCATTACGTAGATCCAATACCAGTCCTTTGAGATTGGGTTCCTGTGCATAGATTGCCAAAATCTTCTTCGCCATGTCGTCTACAGTGGGCTCTTGGAACTGCGTGATGCGCACCCATGCGTAGCCAGGCTCAACCACTTTCGATTTTACACTCTGCACGCGTATTTCCTGACGCGTCACCGTCACAATCACTGGTTTATCTTCATTCTTGCGCGTAATAGTCAATGTAATCTTGGCATTGGGTTCACCGCGCATTTTTTTAACTGCTTCTTCCAATGTCATACCCTTCACCGGCACACCATCCAGGCGCGTAATCAAGTCCCCTGCCTTGATTCCAGCACGATAAGCAGGAGAGTCTTCAATAGGCGAAATAACCTTGACATAACCCTCTTCCATGCCAACCTCAATGCCCAAGCCAACAAATTTACCCATCGTCCCTTCCTGCAACTCTTTATAGGCTTTTTTGTCCAGATAAGCAGAGTGTGGATCCAGTGACGCCACCATGCCGGAAATAGCTTCCGTTAATAGCTTTTTGTCCCGTACCGGTTCAACATAATCAGCTTTGATTAACCCAAATACATCAGCCAACTGCTGTAATTCCTCTAGCGGCAGTGGTTCCAGAGCATTTTTCTGCGCAATGGCATCAAATTGCAAAGAGGCCGCTATTCCTGCAATCACGCCCAAGCTGATAAGACTAATATTTTTAAATTTACTTCCCATGTTTCACCTAGTAATTACCCAACCCAATGGATCAAACGCGCGACCTTGATGTCGCATTTCGAAGTATAAACCTGATTCTTCATTACCGCCGCTATTACCTGCACTGGCAATCACTTCTCCCATTTTGACAACATCTCCAGCATGCTTCAGAACAGACTGATTATTACCATAAATGGTCATGTATTGATTCCCATGATCAATAATTAACAAATTACCGAACCCCCGCAGCCAGTCTGCATAGACAACCCGCCCTGCTGCCACGGCTCTAACCTCTGTTCCTTCTGGCGCATGGATAAACAACCCTTTCCAATTAGGCCCTTGCCCACGTGGGCTACCAAATTTAGCAACTAGCTCACCTTTAAGCGGTAAGCGTAATTGTCCTCGCAAACTGGCAAAAGGCTTGCCAAAATTGTCCTCCGACTCCGGCACCAAGTCATTTTTCTCCGTATCGGCTGGCGCTTCGTCCCCATCAATCGCATCCTCCGGCGAGGGCATCGTCTTAGCTTCCGGGATTTTGTTATCCTGGGCTTTCGCCTGCTGCGCGGCACGTCGCGCACGTTCTGCCCGTGCTTTCGCTAGCTGCTCTTTGCGACGCTTCTCACGCGCAGCCTTTGCTATTTTCTCAGCTTTTTTCTGTTCCTCAATGATCTGCGCAAGTTTATCGACCAAACCGGACAAACGTTGCTCATCACGCTGCAAATGGCCAGCCTCCTTACGTTGTGCGCTTAACTTAGAAGACAACTGCACCAACAAGCTTGCCCGCTTGCCTTTTTCTTGCTCCAGCTTCTGCTTTTGTGCCTGCTCTTCTCGAATAACACCTGCCAACTCAGCCTTAGCACGCTGTGTTTCTGCCTGGTTGTCCTTGCTCGTCTGCAAATTTGCTCGTAACGCCGCAATCAACTGCGCCTGTGCCTGCGATACATACCCCATATACTGGAGTTCACGGGTAATACGATTGGGATTATCGCCTGACAATAACAGTTTGAGGCGATCTTCATTGCCAGAAACATATTGTCCACGTAACACTGTAGATAATTGCGCTTGCTGCTTGTTGACCACCGCCGTCAGCTCATCTTGTTGACGCCCCAGTTGTACCAATTTGCGTTCGATCTGACCCTGCGTCTGCGCTAACTCCCGTAACGTGCGATCTGTACGGGAAATCGCCGTTTCCGACTCAGCAAGGGCATCTTCTGCCTGATCCTTGGCTGTCGTCGTCTGATTGATGTCCCGTTTGAGGGTAGTTAATCTTTGCTGCAAGTCGGCGCGCTTTTTCTCCGCCTCTTGCTTCTGCCTGGCGCGCTCCGGCAATGCTTGTGCCATCGCGGCCTGCTGCCACGAAAGCACGGCCAACATCACACTGCTCACCACGAGCAGTATGATGCCTCGGCCACCCATGCCAAGAACTCCTCGCACAGGGCTTACCCTCCGACCATCATAGTGACCTAATATGAAAGGCCAGAACACTATCGCCAATATGGCTAAAACTAAACGATTATTTATTTCGATTTCCCTTGATTTGCAACGGCTTTCAGTGCTGCCGCAATTGCAGACTGGTCACCCAGATAATAACTCTTGATTGGCTTCAAGTCAGCATCAAGTTCATACACTAGTGGCTGCCCATTCGGAATATTAAGCCCAACAATATCGGCATCACTGATACCATCAAGATACTTGATCAAAGCACGCAGGCTATTGCCATGTGCCGAAATGATGATACGCTTACCTGCCCGAATCGCCGGGGCGATACTATCATTCCATGCCGGCAAAACCCGAGCCACGGTATCCTTCAGGCATTCCGTCAGAGGAACCTGTTCTTTAGTCAGCCCGGCATAACGAGGATCCCCCCATGATACCCGTGGATCCGATTCTGCCAACGATTCTGGCGGCGTATCATAGCTCCGCCGCCAAATCATCACTTGCTCATCCCCATATTGCGCCGCTGTTTCAGCCTTAT
>JAATGO010000071.1 GCA_015654605.1 Betaproteobacteria bacterium | reverse complement strand
GCGAGATTATTGCAGCCGCGCGTGGAGAAGGTGGTTTTGGCTACGATGCCCATTTTTGGCTGCCAACGCTGGGGAAGACGGCAGCAGAGTTGAGCATTTCCGAAAAAAATACCTATTCACATCGCGCCATGGCATTACGTGCCTTGGTAGAGAAACTGGCATGATCCCGATTACACCCATCGGTATGGGAGCTTTGCCTGGGCAGGATCAGCGGGAGAAGGATCCTGCCCAGGCGGCACTGGCTTTTTTGAAGCCAGGAACATTGCAACTGCCGGCATTGCCGCCATTGTCACTGTATGTGCACATTCCCTGGTGCATAAAAAAATGTCCTTATTGTGACTTTAATTCACATGAAGTGAAAGGCAGTTTTCCAGAAACGGCCTATCTTGATGCTTTGCGTGCAGATCTGGAGTCGGCGTTGCCACTGATCTGGGGGCGCAAAATTTATACGGTTTTCATTGGGGGAGGTACTCCGAGTTTATTATCCGCAGCAGGGGTAGATCGCTTGCTGTCGGATATACGCACGTTATTGCCTCTGGATGGCGCTGTTGAAATAACGATGGAAGCTAATCCTGGCACGTTTGAAGCAGAAAAATTCAAATCTTATCGCGCCAGTGGTATTAATCGTTTATCTATTGGTATCCAGAGTTTTAACTCATTACATTTGGCCGCACTTGGACGTATTCATGATGCGCAGCAAGCATACCGGGCAGTGGAAATTGCACATGCCAATTTTGATAATTTTAATCTGGATGTCATGTACGCCTTACCCCAGCAGAGTCTGGCGCAGGCGCGGGAAGATATTGCCACAGCGATTTCACTGGCGCCGCCACATGTGTCTTTATATCATTTGACCATGGAGCCTAATACGCTATTTGCAAAATACCCACCAGCAATACCTGACGATGATCTCAGTGCTGATATGCAGGAGGAGACTGCGGCATTGCTGGCAGACAGCAAATATCAACATTACGAAGTCTCTGCTTATGCACAGGCTGGGCGACAAGCCAGACATAACCTGAATTACTGGAATTTTGGCGACTATCTTGGTATTGGTGCCGGAGCGCATTCTAAATTATCGTTCCCTCACCGCATCATTCGTCAGGCTCGCTACAAGCATCCTCAGACTTATATGGAAAAAATGCTGGGCGAGGGACATGGGATACAAGAAGAGGGAGAGATCGGGCGAGATGTTCTTGGATTTGAATTCATGCTCAATGCCTTGCGCTTACATGATGGTTTCGCAGTCAATTTATTTGCAGAGCGCACCGGCATGAGCTTGAATGTGATTGAAAGCGGCCTTACTCTTGCAGAACAAAAAAAAATGATTGAACGTGATCACCGCTTTATACGGCCGACGGCGCTGGGTTATCGCTTTCTTAATGATCTGCTGGAAATATTCTTACCTGAGCAATCTGGGAGATAGAGGCGATTCTTCGAAAGAGTATAAGCAGGTAAGCTATTACATTTAATACACCACAATATTGTCACTGAAACTGTAGCCTTGCCCATGTAATGTACGCAAAGGTAATTCCTTGCCACTGCGTTTGCGCCAGCGATTGCGCAAGCGACTCACCATCTTGTCGAGTCGTCTTTCATCATAGTCTCGCCAGTCATTGGAAAGAGCGGTAGCAATCTTGCGGCGATACACAACCGTGCAGGCATTACGAGCTAACAGCTCAAGTAATGCCAGTTCCTGGTTCGTGAGTATTTCCTGGTAGCCGCCAGGAGCACGCAAGTGGTGTCGGATAGTATCAAGCTCCCAACTGGGATGAACAAAGCGACGTGCCATGGTTGAGATATAGGCGGAAAAAACACTTGGCAGTATTGGTTTGCTGAGGTAATGGTCTGCAAAGGCCTTTAGGCCTGTTATTTCGTCATTGACGTTGTTGCTTCTACTGATGATAAGCACGCCAGCTTCAAAGCGTCGTCGTTGGATTTCTTGAGCAGCTTGTAATCCTTCCCCGTGCGCCATATCAATGTCAATAACGGCAATGTCAGCCAACTGCATTTGTGTTTTAAAGCTGGTAATGTCGGTTGCTTCTAGTATTTGGTGTTCTTCTTCACACAATGCAGCAGTCAATACCTGACGTTCAACGACGGATTCATTTAGCAGCAATACTCTAGCCATGATTATATTCACTTCATCATTTTTTAGTTTGATGTCCGTTTTCCGTTTTGCATTGAGCAAGGGGAAAATAGCATCAAGTTTTTTGTTTTTTGCGAGCGGTAAAGATGCAATAGAGGTAAATATGTGTTTGCCCCTAGTCTCTTATTTCAGATAGGCAAAGTATCCAGATATCGCCCCCTACAGCGACAGGATGTTAATTTTACAACATTTTTCTGCTGTTAGTATGTCAGCTATCTGCCTGATGGTGTCCGATCATCGATGTCAGTTAACAAAAATTAACAAAAGTTATTTAAAGATAAGTGAAGTTAGGCGAAATTTAGAGCAAGCTATCTTATGATAGTGGCCATTAGTAGCAATGTTGTCATTACAGACAGAATAGCTAGTTTTAAAAAGTTATTTTTTATTAAATGTTGTGGTATTCGTTTAATATTGATATTAGGGAATTATCGATTCTCATCAATGTGATGAGTTCTATTTTGGGTAGAGGGGAAAATGGAAAAAAGCGAGTGAGGAATATACGCCGTTGTTTGGCTGTTATTTTCCAAATAACAAGAGGTAAACTATAAATACATAATACAATCAATAACGATGTCAGCAGTACGTGGACATTTCGCGCCATAATTGGGGAAAAGGCGCTTTACTTTTATTGAAAAGCATAGCTATGATTGTCGCAGTTCTGGAAGATAACCCTGAAGAAGCAAATTTATTGCATCATATTCTGGTTTCAGCAGGTCATGATTGCACGATATATTCGACTGGGCAGGCGCTGATTGATGCATTACAGATTCAGCATTTCGAATTGTTGATACTGGACTGGTCACTACCTGATATGACCGGTTACGATGTCGTAAATTGGGTAAGAAATAAATTAAGCACGCAGCTATTAGTATTATTTTTGAGTAATCGGGCACTAGAAGAAAATGTTGTTTTGGCATTAATGGCAGGCGGTGATGATTACATGGTCAAGCCTGCAAGCAGGGCTGAATTATTGGCTCGTGTACATGCCTTGTCCAGACGTGTTTCTCGTCCATCTGTTGGGGCGTCTACAACAACTGAGAATGAAATATTACAAGTTGGTGCATATCGGCTAAATCGGATCATGAAGAGTGCCGAAGTGCATGGTAAGCCTGTAGAACTCAAACCTAAAGAATTTGATATCGCCTTTATGCTGATGCAGAATATCGGTGCCATCGTATCACGTGAGAAACTGATGGAAACTGTGTGGGGAAGAGATCTTCTGACGACTTCTCGAACACTGGATACGCATATGTCAAATGTACGCAGCAAGTTGGGATTGAAGCCTGAAAACAAGGTCAAGTTGAGTACGATATACACACATGGGTATCGTCTTGATTTATTGGATTAATATTGGCTTAATGGTGGGGGGGGCTGAAGGTCTCTGTTGTTGTCCCCTCACTCTTGGTACCCGGAAGTAGCATCCTGAAAGTATTACCAGGTTTGTCTTGTTCTAACAGGGTAATGGTTCCACCATGATGTTCAACCACTGTTTTTACAAATGCCAGACCAAGTCCGATACCGTTCGCTGTATCGGACTTATGTCTTTGTTGCGCACGAAAAAATGGTGTGAAAAGCTGTAGGCGGTCAGCGTATGGAATACTACTTCCTTGATCCATGATGTCGCAGCAGATGCGCTCTATCCCTGTTGCACGGTCAATGGACAGGCGGCATGAGATGGCTGCATTGGCAGGACCATATTTGATGGCATTTGATAACAGATTGCATAAGGCGCGCACCATCAATGGACG
>JAATGO010000161.1 GCA_015654605.1 Betaproteobacteria bacterium | reverse complement strand
GAAGATATCTGCCAGATAATTGGCAACTGGATCATCGGTTTTATCGCCTAGATCCCACGCTACAGTAGGAGAAACAGGACCCATAATGACATCGCATTGCTGGTGCGGGCCACTGAGGACTTGCTGAAAATCCTGCGCGATCAAACGACGGATTTTCTGTGCCTGCAGATAGTAGGCATCATAATAGCCATGCGACAGAACATAAGAGCCGACCAGGATGCGTCGTTTGACTTCTTCTCCAAATCCTTCGGCACGTGATTTTTTGTACATGTCGGCCAAGTCTGTGTAGTTGCTGGCACGATGGCCATAACGGACGCCATCAAAGCGGCTTAAGTTGGAAGAAGCCTCGGCAGGTGCAATGACATAATAGACCGGAATTGATAATTCTGTTTTAGGCAAAGAAATATCAACAAGTGTTGCGCCCAGTTTTTCATATTCGCGTAATGCAGCACGCACGGCTTGCTCTACATCTGCACTGAGGCCGGTACTGAAAAATTCACGGGGTATGCCAATCCGCAAGCCCTGTAGAGAGTTATTGAGGTGCTGTGTGAAATCTTCTACAGGGCGGTCAAGGCTGGTCGAGTCATTGGGATCAAAACCAGCCATGGCATTGAGTAGCAAGCCACAGTCCTCAGCGGTTTTGGCAATTGGTCCACCCTGATCCAGCGATGAGGCAAATGCGATCATGCCAAAGCGCGATACGCGGCCATAGGTCGGTTTGATACCAGTAACACCACACAGCGAGGAAGGCTGGCGGATTGATCCTCCAGTATCGGTGCCCGTAGCGCCGGGGGTCAGTCGTGCGGCAACAGCAGCGGCAGAGCCGCCGGAAGAGCCGCCAGGGACAGCGCTGGTATCCCAGGGATTTTTGACTGCGCCGAAATAGGAATTTTCGTTACCGGATCCCATGGCAAATTCATCACAATTGAGCTTGCCAAGTGTAACAGTACCTGCGACATGGAATTTTTTGACAATAGTTGCGTCGAATGGACTAATATACTTTTCCAGCATTTTCGAGCCAGCCGTGGTTCGCCAGTGACGGGTCACAAAAATGTCCTTATGGGCGATGGGAATGCCGGTAAGCGCAGTACTATCATTTTGTGTCAGACGTTGATCGGCGCTGGCAGCCTGTTGAAGAGTCAGTTCCTGGTCTACATGTAGAAAGGCATTGAGATCACTATGTTTGATGCGCTCAAGAAACAGCATTGCCAGTTCAGTTGCAGAGGCTTGTCGTGTATGTAGCAGTACTGAGAGTTCTTTAATGGTCTTGGTATGCATAGAATTGTTTACATTTTTGAGCAGTAGTCTGGTCTGATTTGATTACTCAATGACTTGGGGAACCAGGTATAGTCCATCCTGGACAGATGGCGCGACTTCTTGATAGTCATCACGATGGTTGCTTTCTGTTATTTCATCTTTTCGCAACCGTAGAGGCAGATCAGCAATAATCGCGGCAATAGGGTGATTGAGTGGTTCTATACCTTGAGTATCAACGGTTTTCATCTGCTCTACCAGGGCAAATATGCCGTTTAGTTTGTCTAGAGTTTGTTCAGCTTGGGCGTCTGTCAGCTCAAGTCGGGACAGATTGGCAATGCGTTTAACATCGGAAAGGGCAATTGACATGATAGAAATGGTAGAAGAGGTGCGCTATGCGCAAGAATAATTTATTAAGAAATCGCGTCTTTCAGTTCACACAAGTCCAAAAAAACGCAGCAAAAACTTATGCATACGATGGATTTTTGGGGGCTTTGTGTGCTGGCTTCTTTCAAATTATAAGGTAGAATGCACCACTAGAACTTATTTCATGAATATCTGAATATTCATATAATTGAAATAGTACTGACAAAAAATGTTTTGCCGCCAGTGTAAATTTCCGAAATACGTCTCTGAAGTGGGGACGTAGGGTGTTTTGGTGCAGCATTATATGAAGAAGTGTTGGTATGCCGGATGCTTGAAACGAATTCTAATGCCTTGCTGGTGTCGTATTTCTATCGCCGCGGTCATGGACATCCCCTCATAAAAGTAAAGCGCGTAATTGTGGCGCATCAGGATGATTTTAATGTTTGGATTTTTACGAAGCTATTTTTCTAATGACCTTGCTATTGATCTTGGTACAGCTAATACCCTGATTTATGTACGTAGTAAGGGTATTGTTCTAGATGAACCTTCCGTTGTTGCTATCCGTCAGCAAGGAGGGCCCAATGGCAAAAAAACGATTCAGGCTGTTGGTAGGGAAGCAAAGCAGATGTTGGGCAAGGTGCCTGGGAATATTGAGGCGATTCGTCCGATGAAAGATGGCGTCATTGCCGATTTCACGGTAACGGAGCAAATGCTTAAGCAGTTTATCCGCATGGTGCATGATTCACAGCTGTTTCGTCCTTCACCACGGATCATTATCTGCGTGCCTTGTGGGTCGACCCAGGTTGAGCGTCGGGCTATCCGTGAGTCGGCGTTAGGAGCTGGCGCCTCTCAGGTGTATCTGATTGAAGAGCCGATGGCCGCGGCAATTGGCTCCGGCCTGCCTGTTTCAGATGCAACTGGTTCAATGGTGGTGGATATTGGCGGTGGTACGACGGAAGTTGGCATTATTTCCCTTGGTGGGATGGTGTACAAAGGTTCGGTACGGGTTGGTGGCGACAAGTTTGATGAAGCTATTGTCAACTATATACGGCGTAAT
This sequence comes from Betaproteobacteria bacterium, assembly GCA_015654605.1. Next base: position 140 of record JAATGO010000161.1, on the reverse strand, counting down.
TATGGGATGCTGATCGGGGAGCAGACGGCAGAGGCGATCAAAAAAGAGATCGGCTCGGCTTTTCCTGGCTCAGAAGTGAAAGAAATGGAAGTGAAAGGACGCAATTTGTCAGAGGGTATTCCGCGTTCGTTTACGATTTC
>JAATGO010000205.1 GCA_015654605.1 Betaproteobacteria bacterium | reverse complement strand
GTATCCACCTCTGAAGAAGCGTCAACACTCTGCCCAGTCTGCCTGCAAACTGTCTGTATGTGGAGGAATTTCTCGCCGTCGAACGAAGGTCCTTTCTTTTTCATAATCAAATCCGTCGTACGATCTTCTTTACCATTAATCAGGACAATGCGGCTCTCCAAAGGAGTCATGAGATGTTCCTCTACATTCTTCCTTTCCTTTTCACCTATTTTGCTCTCCACGTCCTCCAACAAAAGCCTTCGGATCTCGTGCTCCGGCAAACGATTATCGTCCATCCACATATCTTTCAGCACTACCACCTTCTTGTCTTCGCCAACGACCTTCCAGACCCGTGTGGCCCGAGATATCATAGTCTTTGCGCTGATGTCTGATAGCAGCTCTTCTGTAGTATATTTGACCTCGCCGACATTGATTTCATATCTACGGCGGCACCCATCCTCGTCATAACCGGCAAATTTGATGGTTGGGTCCCAGCCAAGATCGGCTTCACTCGCATAAGCGAGAGAAAGGAAGATGTGCGCCAGCGTCTCACAATCCTATATTAGGTCATTAGCACACTTTCCAAAATTCCAAAAAGTGGACGAAGTGCTCGCCTTCATGAAGTCAAAGCACTCGGTAACGAAAACAACGGCCCTACAGCAAAACCACAGCCGTGCTGAGGTGTCCTCGATGGTCATTCCAAACATGAAACGCCGACGGGGATCGACAGCCATTGTATGCTGTATACAGTTGAGAATTTGGAGTACGTTCTGATATACCTTGAGCATTATGACGAGAGTGAAAAGAAGTTGGGAACTCACGTCATCCTTCCCTGCCGCTGTTTCTTTGAATGCAGCCGTTGCCACAATGTCATGCCAACTGTCCTTTGACTTGTTTGGTCCCCTGACCGGTTCCGTTTCTGCAGGATCTTTGCAAAGGCTTGTAGGGCTTTTTGATGTCCGATTCTTCATAGGGAAAACCCCATCGGGTTTGAGTTGTCTGCTTCCCTCCGAAGAAGGCGCGTTTTTCGGGTCGAGCTTCAATATGAGTGTCTGTTCGGCGCCTCCAAGTAGCGGGCTAGCAGTAGTGATGATCGAACCGAAAACTTGAACCAGCGGTTGAAATACAACTGATTCATGCCTGTCGTCTTCAGAGGGGTTCTTTTCAAATGCAGCCCACCTCTCCTTCACAATATGTCCAGCGTTCTTTAGAGAATCCACGACTGTGGGGACGTCGACATTGTTGGGAAGAGAGGGCAAAATATGAGTGAAAAAGTAGCCCAGCTTGACTTCCACAATTTCACCGCCGAAGCCTCGTACAATGGTGGACGTCTGGCTTTCAAAGGAGCCAGACGTGCTAGAATCGGCCTGAACACTGCTAACACTGGGCATTTCACTAACAGATGTCTGCTGTTCCTTTGATGAAGGCGTCTTGCCGGCGTCAGGTCCGTCTAGAAGAATAGCAATGTTGCCAAAGCTTTCTTCGCTCATCGCGCTCCTTGTTGTGAATGAATGATGTTGTGGCAGGAGTTTCGTGTGAACGCGTCGACGCGTCGACGCGTTCTGTGGCACTTCAACCAGCCACTACCAAGCGCAACTATGCACTACTAACAACCATGATGTCATCACGTTTTCCCGATCTCCCAACACCGAAGGGAGGCTCCCCTCGTCAGTTTGTCTGTCCGTAGAAATGATGTGCAATTTTCATTGTTTGTCTGTCTCTTCGAACAACGTTAACGTGCAACTGTACGCTTCTTTTCGCATTTTGCAGCAGGTGGTCCAAGAACGCGACATCTTTCTGTCGTAGCCAACGCTCTTTCAGGCAGGCGATCAAGGAGTGGGAGATTCGGGCACATGGTAGCTTTGTTCTCGAGAGCAGACCAAGATACGCTGCGTTTGAAGCGACTGCTGTCGAATTGGCAGCGGTGTTAGGCCCCGCACAAAATGAACTCAATCTTCTGGCTGCTGCGGAATGCAGAGTTCCATGATAAGAGGAACGAGCGTGCTGCCATTGTCCTCTGTCCAGGCATCATCGTCTATCGCGTCTATTTTGGGCAGTCACAATCCACATCTCTTTCTGCATCCAACGTCAACAATTGCCCCGACATTGCCAACATCAACCTCGACTCTCCAACCACACGCAAATGTCATGGCCCATTACGAGCAGAATACGATGGTTCCATTGCCGAAGGGCGGATTTGGACGAGGATTTCATGAGAGCATTCCATCCACGTATACATTGGGTTTCTGTCGAACATAACATCAGGTTAATATACGCCTTGAGGTGCTGTGTAATGCCGGAAAGACGACACCCGGAGTTAACCTAGGCTTTGGAAGGCGGCATAACATGGGGCTGATATGGAAGGTGAGGCTCATGCTGCAGACTTTCTGACCAAGAGCATCAATGTGCTTGCGTGCGACAGACTCTTGGCTCACCAAAATCTCCTGGAATGCTTACCGCCTGCCATCTGCGCTGCCGCGACTACTTCCGTCTTCATTAAGTGG
>JAATGO010000115.1 GCA_015654605.1 Betaproteobacteria bacterium | reverse complement strand
GATGTCTCCAGTCTGGCGCAAGTGCGTGCTCACGGTAATGTCCCTATAGCAGCGGGAGAAAATGTCGTCGGCGCCGAAGGATTCCGTCAACTATTTGACGCGCAAGCCATCGACATTGCTCAACCCAGCGTCATTAAAATTGGTGGTATCAGCGCCATGCGCAGTGTCATCGCTCTTGCGCAACAATATCAGGTAAAAGTCATACCGCACTGTTTCTACTATGGCCCAGGCCTCCTCGCAACAGCACAAATTGTATCGAGCCTACCTGAAGACATTCCGCTAGAAGTACCCTTTGTCCATTTTGAGCAGTGCCTGCATCCTTATCTCGATTTTTCACAACCACAGATGTCTTTGCCAAAGAATCCTGGCCTCGGATTTGAACCGGACCAAAATATTTTATCGCAGCATGTTATAGAAAGTTTTACTGTTAACGCGTAATCAACCATCCAACCACCATCACAGAATAATAAAAACCAAATCAGGAGGAGAACCATGAAATACCCTTATCGCTGGAACATTGTCGCTTTGTTGTTTTTTGCTGGCATGCTCAATTATCTGGATCGTGCTGCCTTGGCAGTAGCAGCTCCACTATTAAAAACAGAATTGAATCTAGACGCGGCACAGATGGGTATTCTGTTTAGCAGCTTTTTTATCGGTTATGCCATCTTCTGTTTTATAGGTGGTTACGCGGCAGATCGTTTCGGTCCCAAACGCGTATTCAGCTTTGCCGCAGGTTTTTGGTCTATCTTCTGTGGTGCAACCGCATTTGCTGGCAGCTACATTCACCTGATCATCTATCGCGTCTTCTTTGGTATCGGAGAAGGACCAATGGGATCTACCACCAACAAAACCATCAACAACTGGTTTCCACGGCACGAAGCTGGCACCGTCGTCGGCATCACTAACGCTGGTCAACCTCTAGGCGGAGCCTTGGCCGCGCCAATTGTCGGCCTGATCGCCCTTTCCTTCGGGTGGCGTACCTCATTTGTCATCATCGCCATCATAGGGTTACTCTGGTTACTGGCATGGCAACTGATCTTCCGCGACGATCCCTTGCAACATCCAAAAGTATCGCAAGAAGAACGCGATATCATCAGCAATAGTCGGAAACTTGTTGCCAATACTACCGATACCAAAGATCACGGTTTAGTGCATTATCTAAAATCACCACAAGTACTGGCGATTGCCGTGGCATTTTTCTGCTACAACTATGTGCTGTATTTCTTCTTATCCTGGTTCCCCAGCTATCTCACTGATTTCCAACATCTCCCCATCAAAGAGATGAGTATTATCGGCATCATCCCATGGTTAGGTGGTGCTGCAGGCATGATTCTAGGTGGCGTCATTTCAGACCGTATATTCAAAATTACTGGCAATGGTTTATTCGCACGTAAAAGCGTATTGATTGCCGCTCTGGGTATTGCTGCTCTATGCGTTTTCTTGTCTACACGTACTGCATCTGTCAGCGCCGCTGTCACACTCATTGCCATTGCCAATCTTTTCCTTCTGATGGCACCACAAGCATGCTGGGTACTTATCCAAGAAATCGTTCCTCCCTCGCGTGTCGGTGGCACTGGAGGCTTTGTCCATTTGTTATCCAATCTGTCTGGTATTGTCGGACCAGCATTGACAGGTTTCATTATTCAATACGGTGGAGGTTATCACGCAGCATTCCTGCTAGCGGGTGGTATTGCTGCACTCGGCATGATCGTTGTGATTGCCGTCATTCGCAGTAAGGCCACTCATGGGAATGAAAAATCCATATCTGCTTGAAAAAAGGTACTCTTGCCACTTTCACCCATATAGTTACCCAAAAGGGAAAAATCCATATGTCACAATTTGCAAATTACATTAACGGTGAGTGGTTGCAAGGTACCAGCATCAATAAAAATATCAATCCATCAGATATCAGCGATGTTATTGGTGAATATGCACAGGCGGATGCAACACAAACAGACATCGCGATCTCTGCTGCTCATCATGCTTTCAGCATGGAGTACAGGAAACATCCAGGCACGCTCAGATGCCCTAGATAAAATCGGTAACGAAAT